>PMYF01000596.1:719-7258 GCA_003171295.1 Acidobacteriota bacterium
GCGCGGATGGAATCCTTCACCTCGTCGAAGGACTGCAGGTGCGCATTCTGCTTGTCCTCGAGCTTGAGGATGTGGATGCCGTAAATCGTTTTGATGAGCCCGCTCGTCGCGCCGGGCTTCATGGAAAACGCCGTATCTTCAAATTCCTTCACCGTCTGGCCGCGCACGACCCAACCGATTTCGCCGCCCTGCTGGGCGCTGGTATCTTCGGAGTATTTCTTGGCCAGCTCCGCAAAGTTGCCGCCTGCCCGGATCTGGTTCAGCACATCGGCAGCCGTCTTCTCGATGGTCGCAACTTCCGCGGCCGTCTTGCCCGTGGTCTTGAAGAGAATGTGCGCCACTTTCACGCGGTCGGGCACCCGGTAATCCGAGAGGTGCTGGGCATAGGACTGGCGCAATTCCGCCTCGTCGATCTTCACCTGGGCGCGCACTTGCTCGGGGTCGAGCAGCACGTAGCGTACCTGGCGCTGCTCGGGAAGCTTGTAACGCGAGGGATCTTTCTGGAAGGTCGCACTCAAGCCTTCCGGCGTCACCTTGACCTCCTTGATGAACTGGCTGGGGTCAAAGAGCACGTAGTCGATCTTGGCCTTGGCGTTGCGATGGCGGAACTCGGTGAGCAGGTCCGCGGGCGTCGCCTGCGCTCCGTCCGAGACGATGCTGCGGACTTTCTCAAGCAGCAGGCTCTGGCGGAGCAGAGTCTCAAACTGGCTCAGGGTCATGCCCGTCTGCTGCTGCACCAGTTCCGTGGCGCGGTCCGCCCCCACGAAAGTCCCTCCCGGATAGAGCCAGGGAATGTTGCGCAGCGTCGCGAAGACTTCCTGATCGGAGACGTCCACGCCAAGTTTCTTGGCCTGCACGACCAGGGCATGCTGGATCACCATCTCGTCAAGAACGCTGCCCGCGACGAGGGGTACCAGGCGCGGATCGTAGCCGTATTGCGAGTTCTGAAAACGGGTGCGAATGGATTGGGAAAGTTCCTGCGTGGTGATATTGTACCCACCCACCGAGGCCAGCACGTTCACCTCGGCGCGGCTCTGGTCCCCCGTCGGGATGGGCGCCAGCGTGATCACCATGCCGATGGATACAATGCTGAGGAAAAAAATCAGCAGATACTTCTTCAATGCCTCACGGTTCTTACGGAAGAATCGAAACATGATGGCTCCTGCGAATTGGCCAAAACCTTTCTATTATAGAGGACTAAGGCGTATACCGGCAAGGTTTACGCGTGCTTGGGTGGTGGTGTCATTTGCGAGACGCGGGCGCTCCCAGATGCAGTCATTCCCGCGAAAGCGGGAATCTACTCCACAAGCCATCAGAAATGCGCCGCCGACGGACTGGNNCGCGGGAATGACCGGTGTTTCGAAAGGGATCCGATTCCAAATGACACCCCTAGCGCTGGCTGCGCAGCCGATGAATCGATAAGCCGATGGCGGATTGGCTGGCTCGCGGCGCGAGGCGAGAACCGCGTCATCTGCCCCATCTCCTGGATGATGCGGACTAAAACTCCTTGACCCTCGCAGGTGTTTCGACAAGAATATCTCTGCAGGATGAGAGCGGCATGAGCACGCCACCGCGGCCTCACGGCCGACCCCGAGGGCGGCACCTCGAACTCGAATGGACCACTATTACTTATCGCACGATTGCGTTATGGGTTCTCGTGGCGTTGGCGCTGACGGGGCTTTCCCTGTATGTGATTTCACCGCGCTTCACCAAAGAGAAGATACGCCAAGGGTTGGAAGCCATGGTGGGGGACGCGGGGAAAGTTTCCAGTTACGGGGGGGCGGCCGGCCGGCGGGAAGCCCACTTCGTGAACCTGGACGGCACCGTGCGCGTCAAGAAGGCGCGCTCGCTGGAATGGATTCGGGCCGACTACAACACCAGCCTGGAGAAGGGTGACTTCGTGCAGACGGCAAGCGACGCCGTGGCGCGCATCATTTTTGCTGACGGCACCAACTACATGCTGAAGCCCGATGCGCTCATTGTGGTGGAGGAGAGCCGCGAGGACCCCGTGACCCGCGCCACCCGGGTGGCGGTGCAGGTCAGTTCGGGCTCGGTGGACTTGGCGACGGGCCGTTTCGAGACTCCGGGTTCGACCTCGCAAGTGGCCTTCGCGGACGCCGTGGCGAGTCTGAACGAAGAAAGCCGCGCCGCTGTCCATAATGATCCCGACAAGAACGTCCACGAATTCACCATGGACATGGGCCAGGCCGAGCTGACCCGAGGCTCCACCAGCGTCCAACTGGGGCAATACGATCAGGTCTCGTTTGAGTCCCAGCAACCGGGTTTGGTGCGAACCAAGGTGATTGCTCCGCCCAACTTGCTGACGCCCCAGAATATGGAGTTGAAACTGGTCAAGGACCCCAAGTCCGCGATTTTGGAATTCACCTGGACGGAGGTTGCGGAAGCGAAAGCCTATCACCTGCAGATTTCTCCTTCGGCCGTGCTTTCCAACTTTATCGTGGACAAGAAGATCGCCGGGCGCACCTCCCACGAGATTTCCGGCTTGGAAGAAGGGAATTACTGGTGGACTGTCACGGCGATTGACGCGAAAGGGGCGGAAAGCCAACCGAGCCAAGCCAGCCGGTTAAGCCTGGTGCAGGAACTGACGGGGAATCAGGCTTACCTGGAAATCACCAGGATCATTCAGCATGGCAGGGTAGTGGAGGTGCAAGGGAAGACAGAGCCCGGTTCCACCGTGATTGTCAACAACGAGCAAGTCTTTTCGATTTCGCCGGACGGTACCTTCCGGCACTTTACGTCGCCGCTCGCGCATTCCGGGTCGAACCAGCTTACGATCACCGCCCAGGATCGCAAGGGCAACACGAATACTATCCGCAAAACCGCCGTGATCGAATGAGTATGCCCAGCCCCCGGCATCCCGACCACGCCCGGCAGGAGTTTTAAGAGAATGAACCTGCGTTCCTTATTCAGTGTTTTTTCCTCCGACCTTGCCATTGACCTGGGCACCGCCAATACCCTGGTGTTCGCCAAGGGTAAGGGGATCGTCGTGAACGAACCCTCCATCGTGGCCATTAACAAGGTCCATGGAGACGTCGAAGCCGTGGGCCGCGAAGCCAAGGAAATGCTGGGCCGCACGCCCGGAAACATTGTCGCCATCCGCCCCTTGAAAGACGGCGTCATTGCCGATTTCAAGGTGACGGAGAAGATGCTCAACTACTTTATTCAGAAAGCCCACAATCGCAAGATGTTCGTCCATCCGCGCATTGTCATCGGCGTGCCCTCGGAAATCACCCAGGTGGAAAAACGCGCCGTACAGGATTCCGCCATGCGCGCCCGCGCCAGCGAGGTCTTCCTGGTCGAGCAGGCGATGATGGCGGCCATCGGCGCGGGCCTGCCCATTACCGAGCCTTCCGGCAGCATGATTGTCGATATCGGCGGGGGCACCACGGATATCGCCGTCATTTCCCTTTCCGGAATCGTCTATAGCCGCTCCGTGCGCGTGGCCGGAAACGAAATGGATGAAGCCATCACGGCGTACTTGAAGCGGAAATACAACCTGCTGATAGGCGAACGCACCGCCGAGCATATCAAGATGGAAGTCGGCTCGGCCTACCCCCTGGAAAAACCCCTCACCACGGAGATCAAGGGCCGGCATCTCCTGGAAGGCATCCCCAAGACTATTACCATAGACGACTCGGAGATTCGGGATGCCTTGTCGGAGTGCGTTTCGGTTATCCTCAACGCCATCCGCGTGGCCCTGGAGCGCACCCCGCCGGAGCTCTCCGCCGATATCTCGGACCGGGGGATTGTCCTGACCGGGGGTGGTGCGATGCTCAAGAACCTCGACAAACGCATCCGCGAAGAGACCGGTCTGCCCGTCTCGATCGCCGAGGATCCCTTGGCTTCCGTGGTATTAGGAACGGGTAGAATGTTGACGGACTTTGACCTTTTGCGCCGAGTGGCGATAGAATAAGGCGCCGGAGCCGCGGGTCATCGTCCGGGGCCCGTTGCCGGTTGTAAAGTGCCGGTTTATTAATGTCATAAAGGGGCCGAGCCGATAAGGGGATTGAGGGAGAATGCCGGTGACGGAATCATTAAGCGGCCTATTACTGAATTACGCAAGACTTTGGTGGTTTCCTGCCCCCCTCACCCTGGCTACCGGCGAGGGACGGCTGACCACGGACCACGGACGTTTTCCCGATGTTTGATCCGAACTCCCCGGATTTGACGCGCCCGGTAGAGGCCTTGGACCACGAGGGGCCGGAGATGCCCGCCTATGTCAGCCGGCACTCCTCCTTCTTTATCCTCCTGGCCGTCATTACGGCTCAAATCCTGCTGCTCTCCTTCCAGATCACCCGCAATCCCAACGTGCGCCTGATCCGTTATTGGGCAGTGGCGGTTTTCGATCCCATGGAGCGTTCGCTGCGCGGCCTGCTGGACGTTTCCTCGCGCGCCTATGTAACTTATCGGCACCTCTGGCACGCCCAACAGGAGAACCAGGAACTGCACGTGCAACTGGTGGCGGCGCAGGTGCAGGTCCAGCGGCTGGCGGAACAGGCGGGAGAGACGGATCGCCTGCGCACTCTGCTGCAGTTCAAGAATCAACTGGCGTTCCAGACCGTGGCCGCGGAGGTGATTGCCTCGAGCCCCGGCGAGAACTCCAACGCCATCTTCATCGACAAGGGCTGGGATGCCGGCCTCGCGAGCGACCTCGCCGTCATCACCCCGGAAGGCGTGGTGGGCAAGATCCTGGCCATCTATCCGCATAGCGCACAGGTGCTGCTGCTTACTGACTCCTCCAGTGGTGTGGGCGTGACGCTCTCCCAGACTCGCGTGCAGGGTATCCTGAAGGGCGGCAGCGGAAACCTCTGCGACGTCCACTATGTGATGAATGAAGAGCCGGTGGCAAGCGGCGAAGCGGTGGTGACTTCCGGACTCGACCAGATCTACCCCAAAGGCCTGCCGGTCGGAACCGTCGCAAAAGTAGGGGACGGCAACATCTATAAGAATATCGTCCTAAAACCCGCGGTGGACTTAAACCGCCTGGAAATGGTCCTGGTGGTCCTCAAACCCTCTGCCAGCCAACAGCAGGCCCTGAACCTGCCCGCCAGGCCGTAATTTCCCTGAGACGCTCCTGATCCTGCCCGCTGCTCCGAGCAGGCGGTGTTTGTGTGCCCCGCCGATTCTGGTTGTTCAAATCGACGCTGCCGGGCACGGGAAGGCGAGGACTGGCGCCGGCGGATGTGCATCCTTCCCCGAAGACCATTTCCCACATCCCCGCCGCTTCTGGTAGTCTAGTGCGCCGATGCCCACATTTGCCAATCGCCCGGTGGCGGTTTTTCGCGTGCATCCCGCTATCATGGCGGCCGCGGCGCTGCTGGCGCTGCTGCTGCAAACCTTCCTGCCCCTCAAGCTGCCGCTGGCGCACCTGATGGATTTCCCCCTGCTCATCACCATTTATTTTGCGCTGGTCCGGCGTGACAAGCTTTTCGGGATTGGCCTGGGCACGGCGCTGGGCCTGTTGCAGGACGCGCTCTCGCACGGCTACATCGGCATCTTCGGGATCGCCAAGGCCATTGTGGGGTACCTGGCGGCTTCGGCAAGCACACGCTTTGAGCTGGATTCCCTGGTGGCGCGCACCGTGCTGACGGGCGGCTTCGTGCTGGTTCACAGCCTCACCCTCGTCGCACTCCAGCATGTCTTGCTCGAGACGCCGCCGCCTTTTCAGCCTCTCACCATCGCCAGTTCCATCCTGGTGAATACCGCATTGGGATTGATACTATTTCAAATCCTCGACCGCTTTCGCCGCCCGGCCTGATGAGGCCACGGCCGCTCCCAGGTGCAGTCATTCCCGCGAAACGGGAATCCAGTCCGTCGGCGGCACATTTCCAATTTACTTGCGGAGTAGATTCCCGCTTTCGCGGGAATGACCAGTGTTTCGAAAGGGATCCCATTCCAAATGACACCAGCACTCGGCCGCTATTTGGGCTTTTTTTGTTCCCACGGCGTGCTAGAATTGCCCGCTGATTCTCCGCTGACCAGCTCATCTTTGAGGAGGTCCTTCTTATGTCGAAACGCACTACTTTTGGCGTCATCATCGGGACCCGGGGCTTTTTCCCTGACGTCCTGGCTCGCGATGGACGCGAAGAAATCCTGCGGGTTTTGGAGAAAGAAGGCTACGGAAGCATCTGCCTGACTCCCCAGGATACCAAGTTTGGCTCGGTAGAAACGCTGCAAGATGCCCGCAAGTGCGCAGATCTTTTCCGCCAGCATAGCGGCGAAATCGACGGGGTGTTGGTCAGCCTGCCGAACTTCGGCGACGAGCGTGGGGTGGCGAATTCCCTGCGCATGTCGGGACTCGACGTGCCGGTGCTGATCCAGGCTTTCCCGGACGAACCCCACAAGATGCTGATGGGGGGGCGTCGCGACAGCTTCTGCGGCAAGATTTCCGTCTGCAACAACCTGTGGCAGTATGGGGTCAAGTATACTTTGACAACCCTGCACACGGAGGCGCCCACTTCGGCGGCGTTCCAGTCTGACCTGAAAGCGTTTGCAGCCACCTGCCGCATCGTGAAAGG
>PMYF01000596.1:7292-16959 GCA_003171295.1 Acidobacteriota bacterium
GATCTTTCGGAAGTCTTCGGCCGCATCGGCCGGCTGAAGGATGACGACCCGAAAGTTCAAGCCAAGATCGCAGGCATTCGAAGCTACGTCCCGACCGAGAGTGTGCCCGCATCGCCCCTGGTCAAGATGGCCAAGTTTGGCGCGGTCGTCGACGACTGGATGAAAGACAACGAACTCGCGGGCACCTCCGTCCAGTGCTGGACCGCCATGGAGGAATTCTTTGGCGTTGTCCCCTGCACCCTGATGAGCATGATGTCAAATAACCTGCTGCCCAGCGCCTGCGAGACCGACATGATCGGCATGATCGGCATGTACGTGCTGCAACTCGCTGCCGGCGAGCCCAGCGCCATCGTCGATTGGAATAATAACTATGGCGAGGATCCCGACAAGGCCGTCATTTTCCACTGCTCGAACCTGCCCAAGCACTTCTTTGAAGACGCCAAGATGGATTTCCAGGAGATCATCGCGGCTTCGGTGGGCAAGGACAACACCTTCGGAACCGTGGTGGGCACCATGAAGGCGGGGCCACTTACATACTGCCGCGTCTCGACCGACGACCTCGCGGGCAAGCTGCGCGCCTATTGCGGTGAAGGGGAGATCACGGCCGACAAGCTCCAGAGCTTCGGCGGCTACGGCGTGGTGCGCATTGCGGCCCTGCAGAAACTCCTCCAGTACGTGTGCCGACACGGCTTTGAGCACCATGTGGCCGTCAACCGCAGCCATTACGGCCGCGCCGTCACCGATGCCCTCGCGAATTACAAGGGCTGGGAGGTGTATCACCACCAGGGGTAGGTTCCAGGCGGTGGGTGCTGGTGTCATTTGGGATGGGATCCCTTTCGAAACGCCAGTCATTCCCGCGCAAGCGGGAATCCAGTCCGTCCACAGTACATTTCCAAAGGTTTGCGGAGCAGATTCCCGCTTGCGCGGGAATGACTGCACCTGGGAGCGCCCGTGTCACCGCAAATGACACCAGGCCTGGACGGTCTGGGGGACTCCCGACGAGTTATGACAATATGTCAGTGTAGCAACTTGCATCAGCGGTTCCTTAGTGATAGCCTAACTACTCTGCTTCATCCGCCAAGGAGTCAGATGTATGTTAGGTAGCTACCCCCTTTCTCGCTGCCCCGCTTGCAAGAAGGCATTTCGCAAGGAAATCGAGGATGCCACCACTTCCAGACCGAACTTGGGCGTGATTGCTTGCCCTCACTGCGGCCTGAAGTTCCAACGCTTCGACCCGCAGTACCTGCAAGAGCCAGGCAGCCAACCTGCCGCCCGGTAGCATTGCGGACCCGCTGAGCCGATCCCTGAATTCCAGCAGGCAATATCCCTGCGCTCCCAAGTCGCCCAAACATCTCTGCATTGCGATATCGTGATTACTTTTTTTTGGCAAGCATTTTTCGCCGAGTGTAGGGCCGCCCCCTGGGGCGGCCTAGGCCGGGGCGAGCCTCGGCCCTACTCGTATCTCAGCGCCACCATGGGATCGACCTTGGTGGCCCGCCGCGCGGGAAGAATGCAGGCCAGCAAAGCCGCCCCACCTAGGAGAATTGAAGCCGCTATCAGGATCGAACTATCCGTTGCCTTGACACCATAGAGAAGGCTGGTCAGCAGACGCGTGAGTGCCCAAGCACCTGCCATGCCGGCTGCCATGCCGGTTGCAATCACCACAAATCCTTCTTTCAGTACCATCATCAGGATGTCGCCGGAGCGTGCTCCGAGCGCCATTCGGATGCCAAATTCTTGCCGACGGTTTGCGACCAGGCGTGAAGTGACGGCGTAGACTCCCGCCATTCCCATCCCGAGAGCCAGCAGCGCAAAGCCGCCCATTAGGAGCGCCACAAAGCGGGCGGGAGAAACCGACACGGCCATTACCTGCTCCATGGTTCGCAAATCGCCGATCGCCAGGTTCGAATCCTCCTGGCGAAGAGCAGTACGCAGCCCGTCCGCCAATGTGAGGGGTGAGTTGGCAGTATGGGCGGCCAGGGTCATCGAGGCGATGCCGCGGTCGGGAGCCTGGGAAAGGGGTACGTACAATTGCGGGTTCATCTGTGCCCTGAAATCGGCCAGGATCCGATGCCGGACATTGTTCACGACTCCCACGACCACATACGAATTCCCATCCTGAGTTTTCACCACCTTGTTTATAGGGTCGTCGCCGGGCCAGAGGCGATGTGCGAGTTCGGCATTAATGATAGCGACGCGCGTTGAATGAGCGTCGTCACCGGCTGAAAACGTCCGTCCTTTCAGCAGTGACACGCCCATGGCTCTGAAATACTCGGGCGTGGCGATGCGCCATTCGACCAAAAATTCTGCTCTCGGATCTCTTTCCGAAGTCATACCGAAGACCGTATTGGCGAAGGTTTGTGGAAGTATGTTCACGGCGCCGACAGCCTGAACACCGGGCAGTGCCTGGAGGCGTCTAATCAGTTGGTCATAGAAGATGCGAGGCTCTCGATGATCACCATTGGGGAGGGTAACTGTCCCGGTCAAGACATTGCGGGGATCAAAACCCAGGGGGGCCTGCTGGAGCCGCAGGAAGCTCTTCAGCAGGAGGCCTCCCCCTGCGAGAAGCATCAGAGCAAGCGCCAGTTCACCCGCCATCAATGTCTTCCGCAGCCAGTTGCTCCCGGTCCCGGCACTCGAGCGTGTCGTGTCTTCCTTTATCGCATGCATCAAATCGCGCCTGCACGCAAGAAGGGCAGGTGCAATCCCCACGAGCAAACCGGCAAATAGAGAAATAAGCAGAGTGAAGCCCAAAACCCGCCAATCAATGGAAAGATTCTTCATCTGGAGCAGAATCTGAATACCAGGGATTTCCGGCATCAGCTTCTGCAGCAGGGTGTTTCCCCAGAGGGCGAACATTATGCCGATCCCCCCGCCTGCCAGTGCCACCACGACGCTCTCGGTCAGCAAAAGCCGGAGGATGCGGAGGCGCGAGGCTCCCAGAGCCGTCCGCAAGGCAAGCTCTTTGCTTCGCGTGGTGGCCCGCGCCAAGTAGATGTTGGCGACGTTGAAGCAAGCAATCAACAACACAAAGGCCACGATGACCTGAAGAATGATGAAAGTCTGGCTTACGCCTGCCCCCAGGTACTGGCGCAGGGGATAGACGGTGGCCGTCCAATCCTGTGCAGCCGGCCCGGTGTTGTGGGTGGAATTCTTGCACAAGGCGGCCATTTCCAGGTTGGCCTGGAGAGGGGACCTCCCTGGTTTGAGGCGGGCGATCACTTTTACCGCCGCGTCCCTCTTTTCTTGCGGCACCATGGGAGTCCAGAAGTCAGCGGGATCATCGGCGATTTGAAATCCTTCCGGCATGATTCCGGCGAGCGCAAAAGTCTCTCCATCCAGCTTGACAGATTTCCCGATCCAATCCGGATTCGCGCCGAGGTGGCCAGTCCAAAAAGCATGACTCACCAGGACAAGGCGGTTCCGCCCCGGAGAGTCCTCTTCGGGCAGAAAACCGCGGCCCAGATCGGGCTCGACCCCTAATAACGGCAGAAGGTTCGCGGTAACTTCAGTTACTTGAGCGCGTTCCAGGGTGTTTGTACCGCTCAGATTCCGCGCCTCGCTGGCAAAGGCACCCATCCCGGCAAACGACCGGGTATTGTCCCTCCAGTCCATGAACGTAGACGCAGGTACCATCATGTCCTGGACGCCGAGCGTGGGGTTTGAAGCAAAGAGCAAAACCAGTTGTTCCGGGTGCAGGTAGGGCAACGGACGCAGCAAAACCATGTTGACGGCGCTGAAGACAATAGCATTGACTCCAATCGCCAGCGCCAGCGTCAGTACTGCCACCGCCGTGAAGCCGAGGTTTCCGGCCAGCATGCGCAGGCCGAACCTTACGTCCTGAAGTAATGTGCTCATCTTCTCCCTCGGACCATGTCATTAATTCATCGGGCCATTGGAGCCTTGCTCCCGCTTTCAGCCCTTGCTCCAACCACCCCGCCCTGCGGGCTCCCCTCCTTAGCAAGGAGGGGACTCAGAGGTGGTGCTGACCGCTGATAGCTGATGGCTTTATTCATAGCGCAGCGCCACCATGGGATCGACCTTGGTGGCGCGGCGGGCGGGGATGTAGCAGGCCAGGAGTGCGAGGCCGAATAATCCTAACGCCACCCCCGTGAATGTGGTTGGATCGGTCGGTTGAACCTCGAAGAGCAGGCTGGTCAGGAAGTGCGCCAATGCCAAGGCCGCGACGCCCCCGATAGCCAGCCCGATGCCCGCCCGGAGGAGTCCCTGCGCCAGGACTGACCGCAACACGTCCGCGCGCTGAGCTCCCAAAGCCATTCGGATGCCGAACTCGTGGGTCCGCTGCGCTACCGAGTAGGCCATCACGCCATAGATCCCCACTCCCGCCAGAACCAGCGCCAGCGCGGCAAAAACGGAGAGCAGCGTCATCAGGAACTGCCTGGGCGCAGCCGGCTCTCCGGCGATTTGATCGAGGGGGCGAACGTCCGCGATCGGCACCGCCGCATCGAGCGCCGTGACCTCGCGCCGGATGGCTTGTGCCATGGCCAGGGGCTCACCCGCGGTGCGCACCACCAAAAGCCGCGGATCAAGCAGCCAGGCGTATTGCGTGTATGGGATGTAAAGCTCCGGCTTAAACCCCGCGTCCGGGCCCTCCGTCCGCACGTTCGCGGCAACACCCACCACTGAAACCCACGGCAGCTTGGAATCCGTTCCGGTTATCAGGCGCTTCCCCAGAGCATCCTGCCCCGGCCAATACCGGCGCACGAGTTCCTCATTCACGATCACCACCCGCTGCGAGTCTTGCATATCGGCTTCGCTAAAAGCTCGTCCCTGCCGCAGCGGGATGCCCATCGTCCGGAAATAGTTGGGGGCCACGACCAGGAAGTTGGCGTCCGGCATATCTTCCGGCCGGGGGTTGGGGTTCTCCTCGATGACGAAACCCATGCCCGCTTGGTTTTCGATGGGCAGGCCGCTCGCCACGCTCGAGCCCACAACCCCCGGCAAAGCCTCCACGCGCCCCAGGAGTTGTTCGAAGAACTTCGCTTGATTGCTCTGCTCCCGATACTGAGGCCCGCGCAAGGGAATGCGCAAGGTCAGCACGTTATGCGGGTTGAAGCCCAGGCTGAAATGCGTAATCCGCACGAGAGTCCTGATCATCAACCCCGCGCCGATGACCAGCACGAACGCCAGGGCAAATTCCGCTGTGACCAGGAACCCGCGCAACCTATGGCCGCGCCCACTCTCCGTGGAGCCTCGGCCGCTCCCCTTGAGCGAATCCGTCAAGTCCGGCCGGGACATTCCCCAGGCCGGAACCAGCCCGAACAGAAAGCCGGTCGAGATCGTAAGCAGCAACGCAAAGCCCAGCACTCCGCTGTTGAGCGCGGCGGCGTCCAGGCCCGGCGCGACCAGGAGCAGGGCTGAGGGAGACAGCGCCACGAGAGCCTTTGTCCCCCCGTCCGCAATCAAAACCCCCAAGCCTCCGCCGCAGAGCGCGAGCAAAACACTCTCCGTAAGAAGCTGACGGAGCATCCGCGAGGAGCTGGCGCCCAGGGCCGAACGCACGGCGATTTCTCTGGCGCGGCTGGCCGCGCGCGCCAGCAATAGGTTAGCGAGATTGACGCAGGCGATCAGCAGCACGAAGGCCACGGCCGCGACGAGCACCAGCAACACCGGCCTGGCGAGCCCCACAATCTGGTCGTGCATGCCGACGACGGCAACGCTCCATCCTTTGTTCTCCGGATACTGATTCTCGATGCGTCTCGCGATGGTATCCATCTCCACTTGCGCCTGTTTCAATGCAACGCCCGGCTTGAGTCGCGCCAGCGCCAAGTAGGCGTGCTCGGTGCGCCCCCGGGGTCGCATATCCAGCCCGGGCACCCACACTTGGCCGTGCACGTCGGAGAAAGTGGTGTAGGCATCGGTGAAGTCTGGCGGCATGATTCCCACGACGGTGTGGCTGTGCCCATCGAGAGAAATCTGGCGGCCAATCACTTTGGGGTCGCCGCCATAATACCGCTGCCATAAACCATAACTGATGATGGCCACAGGGGGGCTGGATGGTTCGTCGTCGGCAGGAACGAATCCCCGGCCGCGCATGGGCGGAACGCCCACGAGCGCGAAGAGATTGGCCGTGACGCGCTCACCGTCAATCTCCTGGGGCTCGCCGGCGCCCGTCAAATTGAAGGAAGTGGCGTCAACCGCGGCCATGTCGCTGAATACCGTATTCTGCTGCCGCCAGTCGTGGAAGTTCGCCGTGGAAACAATGTTCGTGGTCCAGCCGCGCGGGAGGTTCTGTTCCCAAACAATCACCAATCGACCAGCGTCCCGGTAAGGAAGTGGCCGCAACAGCACAGCATTCACAACGCTGAAAATCGCGGTGTTCGCCCCAATGCCCAGCGCCAGCGTCAGCACCGCCACGGCCGTGAAGCCGGGATTCTTCGCCAACATCCGCAGGCCGAACTTCAGGTCTTGCAGCAAGGTGCTCATCGTTCACCTCAAATCGGCCCATCGGGTCATTCCAACAGCTTTCAGCAGTCAGCGTTCAGCTTTCCGCACCTGCTCCAACCACCCTGCCCTGCGGGCTCCCCTCCTTAGCAAGGAGGGGACTCAGGGGTGGTGCTGACTGCTGATAGCTGATGGTTTTACTCATAGCGCAGCGCCCCTGCACACCTCAAGTCAGCCGATGCGAGTCAAAAGCTTCCCGGGCTTTATGGGCAGTCGGATTGCCAAAGCATGTCAGCAGTTAACGGCATGTAATGGAAGGGGTTAGGGTCATCCCTGGCTGCCCGCACAGGGTTTCGAATGTTCGGTTATGGGAAAATCGAGACCGGATTCGACCACCCCCCGGAGGATTTTGGCAAACCGGCTGGGGCGCCCCTCGAGGGCAATAGAGCCAGGCAACCTTTGCTAATCAGGGGGCAAATGACCACCATTATCGTCGAGGCGCCCGCTGGTGGGGCGATTCCACCTATCCGATGCTCAGAAGAACATCTCAGGGGGCGTCTCTGCCGCCCATGACCCCAGGCCTTAAGCCACGACGAGCGTTCTTCTCGTCCTGGGCTTTTTGGAAGGATTTCAGCCTTGAAGGACATTCGACTTCGACGAACCCACGGCAAATCGCAAAACGGATTTGCCGTGGCTACCACTTCATAAGTGCTATCGACCCGAACGCAACACCGAGCAAACCGGTTAAAAAAATCCCTTCGAAGATGCTATCGATTCCCAGTAAACAGGAAATGATTTCACTCCATAGAAAAACGTGCTGAAATCCCTATACCAGCTCATGTTGCACTTATTACAGGGCACTGTTTCAAAGTCATCTTTTGTCATGGTAAGGATATTGCCCAGCACCTGCGGAAGCTGCATACACGGCCTGACCTCACAAAACCAGTCAACAAACATGACACGAGATCCGCCCAGACACTCATAGCGTACCGTTGAGGGGTCTTTGAGGTACCGGATGATGTTCTCCATCGACACTCTGGAATTGACAATTGGATATCGTTTCCGCTTTTTGAGCTCAATAATGCTTTCAAGCGACTTGATTACCAGGTCTCTTGATAGGCTGATCCCCTCTCCACCGAGTGGATATACTACTGATTCCGAGAAAGTCGGGTAACTGATTGAAATGAGGTCAAATCCCATGTCAGTTGCTTTTGCGAAGACCTTTTCCATCTGATCGTGGTTATTGTTCCAGATGAGTATTGAGGCCATGGACTTAATTCTCGTCCTCTTAATCCTCTTCACCGCGTCTTCCACGTCCCTCATGATATGGGGAATCTGTCTGGACTCTTCAAGGACTTTAGGATCCTCAGAATCAAACGAGATTGAGATCATGTCATTTCCGGCTTCATCAAGGAGATCAAGTCTATCATCCGTAATGAGTGAAGGGGCCGCATCAAGAACGGTATTATAGATGTTGCGGGAAGTGCATTTGCTAACAAAAGCAATGATATTGGGGTGCATGAGCGGTTCCCCGCCCGTGAGAGTGATATGGGAAACGCCGAGGTCGGCAAGTTTATCAATAGCCAGCAGCGCTTTCTCCTTAGCGACAAACACCTTGGGTGTCTGCTTCCAGATGGCGCAGAAGGTGCATTTAGCAATGCATACATTGGTAACGGCAAATTCCGCTAAGCGTAAGGAACCGGTAAGGAACGTCCTAAGTATGTGTTTGTGTTTTGGGTTCATCGAATCGTCCTTAGGTACGCCGGGATTTCCATTTTTGTTCCCGATTGTTCATTAACCATGATTCCCATTTTGGCATCCTGAGCCACAGCAGTATACATCCTACAAGCCGTTCGCTACCGCAATTTTGCACTCCAGCCGCCAGCGCGCCATCTGGCAACCACGTATCGCGCCTCCGGGATGGAGCAAGCGTAGCGCGTCTATAACGGCATCAGACCTGTTGTGTAGGTCCACGGTCCTTGGGTAGCGCAGAGTTATTCGGCTCCGAGACGAATTACCCTGCGGCCATTTCTCATGGCGCGGCAATGAACAGGTCGAGATTTTGATTTTAAAAGCCGCAGAGGAAGGCAAAATGCGCCTACCTCTGCGCTACCCGCTTTGTTTTCAATGGTTGCCATATAGCAACCTCGGTTGCTATACAGCACCCTGCCCAGGGCTGACGTGTCAATGCTAAAGCCGGTGCGCAGCACCGGCCACCCCGCTGTGCGCCCGCCGGCGAGCCCTCGTCAGTGCTTCAGCCAGAGCCTAAATAGGTCTTGGCTCGCGTAGATCATCAGAACCCCCATTACACGCAGCGTTATGCGGCAGGTCCGTAAGAAAGCCTCCGGCATTCGGCGTTCAGGAAAAAGAGTACGTAGACTCCACTCCAATAGCAGTTCCGGGTTAAACGCGACAAAGAAGCCGACGCTCACTATGAGCAATCCCAGCATGAGCGGAAGCCATTCGGGGTTGATAGCCCGCAGTAGAGGATTTGGTGCACTCCGGGGGTGCCCGCTTGGCTCTGGCGTGTAAACCGAACCGAAGCCTCCCACGAGGGCGAAAAAGCCAAAAAGCACAAATGCGAACCCGACCAGCCTCCTTTGCAGGCCGTTACCAACTTCACTTCCTTTGCCAACAAGAAATAAGCGCTCCAGCATCCTAGAGTACTTGTCTTGCGGAAGGAGAAGCGCCAGAAGCCCGACCAAGATAGTGACCGAGAGTATCGAATCTTGCACAAAGACAATTGCTCGGTCATTCATTGTTAGCCTCCTGTTAATTGCAATCGGACAAAGTGCGAGACACAGAAACACCCGGAACTAGACCCCATGTCGGTCCAGCGGGTAGCCACGGTCAGTGGTTTGCTGACCGTGGGCTTTTCTCAGGCGCGATACCCCAAGGGCAATCGCACGTAATCAATCTGGATGGGGCACGCCGCTACCGTGGCCTTGTCCAAGGCAAAATTATTGTAACTCGACCACCGCCAATCTTCCTGCCGCTTCCCCAGCCCTTTGCGCACGCGGTTCAGGTGCATGTATTCCAGGCGCTCGTGGAATTCCCTCTCGTGGCGCACAAATCGATGCCAAAACTGATGCTGCCACAGCGGTCCCCGGCTGCCCCGCCGGGCATGAAGCCGCAACGTCATGGTCTTTTTCGCGTCGGGCAGCACCTGCTCAAGCAGCAGCGGGTACTGCGCCCAGATCAGGGCGTGCCAGGGGTCGGGCATCAATACGTAGCCGCAAAGCAGAAATCCCAGCCGTCGCCG
>PMYF01000376.1 GCA_003171295.1 Acidobacteriota bacterium
AGGATGTCATGATACCGAACAGCCAGCCGTTCCCCTACTTTTCTTCCACAATCTTCACGGCATTCAAGACCACCGGCGTTTTGGGGCGGTCGTTCGCACCGCGCGGGGTATTGACTATCTTGTCAACCACGTCCTGGCCTTTCACAACCTGGCCGAATATGGTGTGGTGCTTGTCGAGCCAATCCGTGGGCGCGAGCGTGATGAAAAACTGCGAGCCGTTCGTACCGGGGCCGGCGTTGGCCATGGCGAGGCGGCCGGACCGGTCGAAGGAAAGGTCGTCCACGAACTCGTCCTTGAACTTATAGCCGGGCCCACCTGTGCCTGAGCCGAGCGGGCAGCCTCCCTGAATCATGAACTTCGGAATCACGCGGTGGAAGACCAATCCGTCATAGAAGGCGCGCTTGGTGCGCTCACGTGTCTGCGGGTCCACAAATTCCTTGGTTCCGCTCGCGAGTCCTACAAAGTTCTCAACTGTCACCGGAGCCTTATCGGGGAAAAGCTCGCAGGTAATTTCACCGAGGGTAGTCTCAAATACCGCGTAGAGACCGGGTTTCAAATCGCTCATGGTTTCTCCTGTTCTGTTTAGTTGTTCACAATACTTGGGCCGCGCCGTCAATGGGGCGGCGGTCGACGAGACCCCTCACCTGGCTCGCCGGAGCGCGCGCTACTTCACGGCACAATCACTGCGGTCTTGATCGCATCCAGCTTGGGAAAATCCTTTTCGAGGTACGTCCTACCTTCTTTCTGAAGCCGGTCCTGGTTGGGACCGTTTCCCCCCGGCGCGCCGTCGCCATACCCGCCATATAACTTGTCAACCACTTCCATGCCCTCCGTGACCTTGCCGAAGGGTGAGAAGCCCATGCTATTGAGGTTTGAGTTGTCGCCATAATTAATGAAGATTTGCGTGGTGCGGGTGTTCGGCCCGGCGGTGGCAAAGGTAATCATCCCCCGGGTATTGCTCTGGGTGCCGGGGTCATCTTTGATCGTGGCGCGTTCCCAAGCACGGTTGACCTCCGGCCGGGCGCTGATGCCAAACTGCGCCATGAAGCCGGGAATCACGCGGAAGAACGACGCGGCATCGAAGAAATGGTATTTCACGAGATTGTAGAAGCGGTCGGCGCCGAGAGGCGCCCAAGTGCGTGTGACCTCGACTACGAAATCNNGGGGGCCTGCTCCTTGAGCGACGCCGGGTTGAGCAGCGACCCGCTGCTCTTGGGAGCTGTTGAACTTTTGTGCGCGGTCGCCGCGGCAGCCCGCGGGGCCGTAGTCTGCTTGGTGGCCTGCCCCCAGAGTGTGGCGTTGACAGCAAGCATCACCAAGGCGACAGGATTGGCTTTTATCATGGAGTCCCTCACTTTTCAGCCCGGAAATTGCGTGCGACTTGCTCGACCTGGCGCATGACGCGCAGAACATTGCCGCCCATGATCTTCTCCAGGTCCTCCTCGCTGTAGCCGCGACGGGCCAGCTCGCGCACCAAGTCGGGAATCTTCGAAACGTCTTCCATGCCACGGGGGGTCGAGTCGATGCCATCGAAGTCGGACCCCAGACCGATGTGATCGATGCCAGCGATCCTGACGGCGTGATCGATATGGTCGGCAATCACAGTGTAACTGGGAACAGGTAGGTCCTTGATCAGGCGCTGCTGGAGTTTCACCTCTTCCAGGTAGGGCAAGCGCTTGCCCTGCNNTCTTGTAGCCTTCTGCAAAGGCCGGGCTGAGGAAGCCGGAATAGAAATTGATGTCGATGACGCTACCGTTCCGGGCGAGGGCGTGAAGCATGTCGTCGTTCATATCCCGCGGAACGGCACACAAAGCGCGGCAGGAAGAATGTGAGGCGATGACCGGCGCTCGGGTGGCGGCAAGAACATCGTAGAAGGTCTTATCGGAGGCGTGCGAGATATCCACCATGATGCCGAGGCGGTTCAGGCGCTCGACGGCCTTGCGACCCAGGGGTGATAGCCCGTTCCAGCGGGGCTTGTCGCCGGAAGAATCAGCCAACTCGTCGTTCTTGGTATGGGTCAGGGTCAGGTAGCGGACGCCCAGGCGCGCGAAGATATCCAGCGCGCGCAAATCGCCTTCAATTTCGTGGCCGCCCTCGACGCCCAGCAGGATGGCAATTTTGCCTTCCCGGTGCAGGCGCTCGATGTCGTCCGCCGTGGCGGCCAGTCCCAGCGTGTCCGAATGGCGCGCGACCTGTTCGTAAGTCACGTCGATCAGGTCGAGCGCACGATGGATCAGGTTCTGCTTAGGCCAAGTGACATCTACCCAGATGGAGAAGAACTCGGCGCCCAAGTGCCCGGCGCGCATCTTGGGGATGCTGACCATGTAAGGGCTGGCGGGATCAGCGAGGTCGTAACCTTCGTCGAGCATCAACTGGGGCGTGTCCGCGTGTGTGTCAATGATGATGGCGCGTTCCAGCGCGCGTGCCGCAATTTGCTCTGGGCCGGTGGCTGGCCCGGCAACAGCCGAGTGCAAACCCGCGCAGCAGAACAGAAGTAGCGCGGAGGTTCGGTTGATTTGGGAGTGAATCGGCCTCATAAGCAAGGAGTCAGCGATTATCAGGAGGCATGCCCGGTTTTGTCAAACTGATTCTGCGGCTGGGTAGTGGTGTCATTTGGGATGGGATCCCTTTCGAAAAAATGGTCATTCCCGCGAAAGCGGGAATCCAGTCCGTCGACGCCGTATTTCCATTGGCTTGCGGAGTAGATTCCCGCTTTCGCGGGAATGACTGCACTTGGGCGCGCCCGTGTCTCGCAAATGACACCCGTACCCAGGCCCGCCATGGTTTTGTGAAGCAGCGTCTTCGTGCTATATCTATCGCATCGGGAAAGCGACCCTCCGGCCGCTTATCTCCAAAGGGAGGCTTGCGCCATGAGTGTTTTATCCACCCCAGACCCCAACGGTTCTTCTTCCCTGCGGGTTTCTGGTCCTACGAAATGCCCTGAGCTCTCGTGCCTTTTCGGACGCCGGCCGCTCGCCGTGCTTGCCTTCACGGCCGCAGCGTTGGCCTTTCTAATGCCCCACACTTACGTTGCGCAGGAGTCTTCCGCCGGGCTGGAGTTGAAGACGAGCGCGTTCCTGCCGGGGGGCAACATCCCCAAGCAGTTTACCTGCAGCGGCGCGGATGTCTCTCCGGCCCTCACCTGGAGCAATCCCCCGCCCCGCACCCGGAGCCTCGCGCTAATCATGGACGACCCCGACGCACCGGTCGGCACCTTCGTCCACTGGGTGGTGTACAACTTGCCGGCTTCCGCGCGGCAACTCCCTGCGGGCGTGCCCGGCAACAACGAAATACCAGGCGGAGGAAAGCAAGGTGTGAACGACTTCCCGAAAATCGGCTACGGCGGACCTTGTCCTCCACCCGGCAAGCCGCACCGGTACTTCTTCCGGCTCTATGCGCTGGATAACCAGTTGGACCTGCATGGCACGGTGCATAGGAAAGACGTTGACGAAGCCATGAAAGGCCATGTCCTGGCCCACGGGGAATTGATGGGACTGTACGGGCGGTAAGAGGTCAGCGTGAAGCCGCGCCATACGCACCCGCAGCCCGAGCCGGATTCCCGTGCTCCGGGAATGCAATCCGTTCATTTTCGATCCAACCGCACGACCCAGATATCTCCGCCCGCCATCTGCTTCTTAAGCACCGTGCGGCCTTGGGATTCGCTCAGGGACACACGCTGATGTTGGTTCACACTGCGCGCCTCGCGCACTGCCCAGGGCATCGCGACAGAGATCGTTGCGTCGGCCGCTTGCGTGGAGTGATTGAAAGCGAAGAGGAACTCGGC
The DNA here is from genome assembly GCA_003171295.1 of Acidobacteriota bacterium. Taxonomy (GTDB): domain Bacteria; phylum Acidobacteriota; class Terriglobia; order UBA7540; family UBA7540; genus Bog-366. The sequence continues at coordinate 3,785 of PMYF01000376.1, forward strand.
ATGGTCGCCCACCAAGCGGCGGACTTCCACCTGCTCGGTTCCCGAACCCGCGACGGTGACATCCGGCGTGGCGCCCGCGGCGCGGGCGAAGGCCAGCAGCACTTGTTTCACCGGGTCGCTGGGCTGGCGTTCATAGGCCAAGGCCAGAAATGATCCCACCAGGATGGCTTTGCCTTTCCCGTAGCGATTCTCGACGATGGCTGGTGCGCCATCGGCAAAACGCGCCAGCACGCGCGAGCCGGGCAGGGGTTCAAGTTCCTCTTCAAAGGCTTCCGCTGTAAGGTGCGCGCCGGGCGTCCATCCGGGAAGCCCCGGATTCGCCTCCAGAATGATTTCCGGCTTCTCCACCGGGCGGATAACTTTTTCGCGCGCACCGAACACGGTGGCCAGCCCCATACCGGGGATCTCGTCGCTGGAGAACCCACGTTCGTCGTTCCACGCGAGGCGCGCTTCAGCTATGACGGTGCCGCCATTCTGGATAAAGCGGGCTATGCCCTCGGCCACATTTTTCGAAAGCATCACGGGAAAGGGCAGAAACAGGATCTTGTACTGGCTGAGCTTATCGCGCAGAACATCCCGCGGATCGACGAAGTCCACGGGAATCTGCTGTTCCGAGAAGGCGCGGTGCACGCCCATCAGGGAATCACGGGGGGCGTTGCCGAGTTTGGAAAGCGAGGCCTGGGAGCCGCCCACCATGTAGGACAGGCGGTTGAACAACACGGCAACCTGCGCCGCTGCGGGCTCACTGGCCAGCAGCTCGCTGCCGTTCTGCGCGATCTCGCGGGCGACCTGGCCGGCAGCGCGCGAGCGCGGCGTGAGCGTGCCGTCCAGGTTGATCAGGCCGTATCCGTTCGACTCAAACCCGGAGCTCATGGGATACCAGGCATAGATGGATATCTCGCGCGCGCCGTGGGCGAGCACCTGCCAGAGCCACAGTTCCTCGTCGTGCGAATCCACCGGTGCGGCGATGCGCATACCCGTAGCGCCCTGCCCAGCCTGGAGTTCACCAATCCAGAAGCCCTTGCCCGAGCTGTGCCCGGCGGAGCGCGTGAAGTCCAGACCCGCAGCCAGCATCTCGCGGGACCACGGCCGGACGGACTCCGAGTGCTTGGGGTAGAGGGAGGTGCCGAAGAAATCCGCGCTCTCGGACATCTTGAAATCGTCCGGCTCGCCATAGCCATCCGTGGGAGACGTGAACAGCGCCGGAACTGCGGCGTGACTGGTGATGGCGTGCGCCTGGTCCGCGCTGCGGATGGCCTCGACGCGCGTCCTGAGATCGCCGGCCAACTTGTCGTCGATGTAGGCTCGCCAATCGAGATAATCCGTATAGGAGAGTATCGTCGAAAAACGCGGCGGCGCGACCCCATCCCAGTTTGTGAAACCGCGATACCAGGCGGCGTTCAGCGCTTCCAGCGTGCCGTATTTCGTTTTGAGCCACTCGCGGAAGCGAGCTTGGCTGGCAGGGCAAAAGCAGAACTCGGGATTCGTGAGATAGGCAAAATCCGCCCAGTTGATGACGTGCGGTTCACTCCACACGTCCCAGCCGTAGAGCGCCGGGAACTGGTTGGCCTCACGCGACAGGGCCTCGAGGTATTTGACAACTTCCGCGCGCACGCCCGCGTGGTCAATGCAGAATCCCGGCGCGGCCTGCGAGGTGATTACGGCGCCGCTGCGGTCTACATAACGGCCGTCGGGATATCTCCCACCCACCCAGTCGGGAGCGGAGTCGAGGTAGATTTGCACCACCACGCGCAAACCTCGCTCCTGCGCGAGGCGCAGCAAGAGGTCGAGGTTGCGGAAATCGAACTCGCCAGGCTTGGGTTCGTTGCTCGCCCAATCTACCCAGCACTTCACGGTATTGAAGCCCACGGACTTGATCTGGTCCAGCTCCCTGCCCCAGCGCGCCGCGCTGGTCGAAACCAGGCGCTCTAGCATCGGCGCCCGCGCCTTCCCGCCACCATACCAGACAGCTACGGGATAGAAGTCTGACACCTGGGAGCCAGCCAAGGGCGGTTTGGCCGGGGCTGAGCCCGCCTCCTGTGCCAGGGCGATCCCGAACCACAGAACCACGCACAAACTTGCCCGCACGATGCTCCGGACTTTCATGGTGACCCCTCCTTTTGCAGGCTGCGGAAGAACTCGTAGGCGCTGTCATTCTGAGCGAAGCGAAGAACCTCTGCATTTGTAAAATCAGGCAAATGCGGAGATCCTTCNNTCAGGATGACAGTTTGGGCGGTTATTCAGCAGCCTTTTAGAAAAGCAGGCCCGGGGGCTTACGCCGGCGCTGCCCAGAAGCGCGCTGGGCCCTTCCAGGTCAACGAATCGGATGACGGCACCCGGCTCCGGGGCTCTATTCGTCGGAGAGACTATCGAACTGTTTTTGTCGCTAATCCCAAAATCGAACACCGACAATGTG
>PMYF01000016.1 GCA_003171295.1 Acidobacteriota bacterium
CTTCACGCTGGCGTGGATGTCCGTGCTCTTCGTGAACAGCCTCCAGACCGCGCTCATTGTTGCGCCCATGATGAGCATTGCCCCCAAACAGGAGGAGAAGGACAGGCCCTCCTACTTCGGCGCCGTTGTCTTTCAGGAGCTTGTTCTTGTCTCCTTTTGTTTTGTTCTTGTCTTCGTGGCATTGAAGGTTTCCGGCAGCTTCTTTCCCCATGCGGATTTGCAGCGGCTCGCACGNNGATTTGCAGCGGCTCGCGCTGCCCCTGGCAGTCTCCGCATTTGCATACCAAATGCAGGACTTTCTCCGGCGCTACTTCTTCGCCACCAGCCAGAGCCGCCGCGCGCTTGCCGATGACGCTCTCAGCTATCTTACTCAACTGCCTATCCTGTTTCTGCTGCATCGAGCGGGTCATCTGAACAGCGCAACAGCGCTATGGACGATGGCAGGAACCTCGATCGTCGGGCTGGCGCCGGGATGGATTTGGATGGAGCCGCTCAACTTCAACTGGAAGTGGATCAGGGCTATCTCGCTGCGTCACTGGAGAGTCTCTCGCTGGCTCACCGGATCAGCTTTGCTGGTGTGGACTTCCAGCAATCTCTTCGTAATCGCCGCCCCGGTCTGTTACGGCGCCGCCGCCGCCGGCGTTCTGAAGGCCTCGCAGAATCTGATGGGCGTGACCCATGTCTGGTTTCAGGGACTGGACAACGTCGTTCCAGCGGAGACTGCGCGCCGGCTCAACCAATCCGGGGTGCATTCTATGCTGGCCTACACCCGGTCGATTCTGTTCAAGTGGGGCGGGCTAACATTGTTATTCGCTATCGTCATGGCGGCTGCGCCGGGCTTCTGGCTGCGCTTGATCTACACGCCGGAGATGGTTCAGTACGGCTACATCCTGCGGCTCTATGCTCTTCTTTACGTCATCGTCTTTATAGGCGGCCCGTTGCGCGCCGGTTTGCAGGCCCTGGAGTTTACCGTGCCGATCTTCTGGTCTTACATGACTATGACAGCTTTTGCCTTTGTCTTTGCGGTACCGATGGCGAAGTGGCTGGGGCTGAGCGGTTCACTGCTCGGACTTCTCGGATCGCAGATTCTGTTTCAGGGTATCGTAGGCGCCGCCCTGTTCGTGAAATCAAGTCGCGTCGCGCGGGAATCGGCTCTCGCATCGCAATCTTCCGCCATAGCAGAGTGAGGATAAACATGAAGTTTTTAGCAAAGAGCATGGATGGCCTGTCAAGGGACGCTGGCCTTGAGATCTCGGACCTCCGTGTCGCAGCAGTGTTAGTCTTCGTGATTCTGAATCTCGCGGTGTTTCTTCTGCGTCTGGTCAGTGTCTGGCGCTATGGCGCGCTCTTTCCGTTCGACAGTGTCCTGCCAATCTATGCCGTCTGGAAAGGGGTCCACCACCTGCAAGTCTACGAGTGGCCGCTGGCGTATCCGTTTTCTCTTGCGCCGTACAACTATCTCTTCTACTACACCTACGTTTTTTTCCTAAGATCGGTCGGCGCAACCGGCGCCGGCATCATGACATGGGGGCGCTTACTTACGCCGGTCTTCGTGATCGTGGGCGCAATAGCACAGTGGAAACTAGTGCAACATCATCTCAACTTGCGCGGCGCCCAGAGTGCGTTCTCGCTTTTCTTTGCGGTGGGCCTCTGGTCCTGCACTTCGATCGTCCGCCATTGGGCGCTCTGCATACGGCCTGACATGGGCGCCATCGCTCTGGTCATGGTTGCTCTTTACGTGGTCGTGCGCCGGCCACGGTTTGGCTTCGTGTATGCGGGCGTGTTGTTTTATCTCGCGTGGTCGTTTAAGCAGTCCGTGGTTCTGGCGTTCGTCGGTGTCTGCTTGTTTCTGCTGTTTCACAAGCGGTGGCGGGATCTGTCAGTGCTGGCCACCATATTTGCTGTGTTAATTGCAGCAACGCTTCTCCTCGGAACCCCTGAGTACCGATACGACACCCTTGTCGCTACACGGCTCTACGGATTCAGCGTCATGTATGCCCTCCGAATCGTGCCAAAGTCCGTGGTTTCGAACGCATATTGGATTCTTGCTCCTATTGCTCTGTTGTTCGCGACGGGCGGACGCCGGGTCGACAATACCGCCCGTATGCTCATCATTGTTCTTGCCGTCGCGTTGCCCTGTGGGTTGGCCGCAATTACAAAAATAGGCGGCTGGGACAACTACATTCTCGAGGCCTTCGTCGCGGGTTCCACTCTGCTACAGTTAGCCGTCTTCACCGCGCCGGGGCGGTTAGTCAGCGCTCTCGTTATGTACGGTTGCATCATTCCGTCAATACAGCTCGCAACGGCGCCAAGCGGGCCCCATTTGCACACTTTCGGAACGGTGGGAATTGCCACACCGGACGAATACGCGGATGCCGTGGCGCTGCGCGACCGCCTGGCGCCAATGAAAAAACCAATCTTCAGCACTAACACGATGTTTTCACTCCCTTGGTTTTCAAATGACAATCGCGCCCCTGCCTTGTTTATCGATTACGGCTTTCATAATGGCACGCGGGCTCGTTGTCAAAATGGATGCGTCGAAGGCATGCTGCAAAGGGGAGAAATCCCGACCGTGGTGCTGGAGAGTTCTGGCGACATTTTTCAGAGCAGCTTGAGTCCGAAGTACAAGAAGGTCGGCGAGGCCCGTGAATCAGACAGAATGTGGAGTATTTACGAGTTCACTCCTCAAGCTCAAAATCCCGATCCGTCAATAAGGCAATAGGCAATCCTGGTCAAATCAGAGGAGACCGCACAAACATTCATGAAGGACCCTATAGTCACCATCGTTGTGCCGATCCACAACGGGTCGGCTTATCTTTCCGAGACGCTCGATTCCCTGTTGTCTCAGACCTTCAGGGATTTTGAGCTGCTTGCGATCGATGATGGAAGCACGGATGCATCGAGCGATGTTGTCCGTTCCTTGAAGGACGAGCGGGTGCGCTTGATTCAGAAGATTAATGGCGGACTTTGCGAGGCGTTGAATCTGGGAATCGCGGAAGCCAAAGCGCGCTATGTCGCTCGCAGCGACCAAGATGACATCAGTTTTCCGGAACGGCTGGAACGGCAACTGCAAGTGATGGAGGATCACCCGGAAGCGATCGCCCTTTTCGCTTACAACACCAAATTCGGGCGTAAACACCGCTGGTCGAACGCGGACAAATTGGTGATGGCAACAGGCGAACTAAAGGAGTACGAGCCGATGAAAGACGGCTGCCTGTTAGGTTCAACCATGTTTGCGCGAACCGCGGCGCTGAGATCCATCGGCGGCTTTCGACAATCCTACTACCCCGCCGATGATTGGGATCTGGAATGTAGATTGGCGCAAGTGGGCAAGGTTTTGATCCTGCGCGAACCATTGACCGCCTACCGCTTTCAAACAAGCGCAAATACATATCGGGTGTTTGCGGATATGCGAGAAAAATCGCGCTGGACAAAAGACTCTTACCGGCGGCGGTTGCAATTTCTGCCGGAACTTACCTTTGAGCAGTTCCGGCTTGTCCAGGCAAATGATCTTTGGTCGCGCATGGGCCGGTATTGCAGGGATTCGTCTAAACTGCACATGCGGATCGCAGGCCAAAGATATCTGGATGGCCGCTATCTCGCAGCCGCTGGCCACCTGGTTCGCGCTGTTATGACCGATCCTTCAGACATGGCCAGACGCGTGGTGCGATACTTCAGTCGCTCATGAAGGTCGGAATTGAATTACCTGGCTCGCTCCGGTGCGAGAACAAACGAGCGGGAAAACATACGCACAACTGTTCCGGGGTGGAAATGCAAGAAACGTCGCCGCTGTCCCCGCAGTCTCCTGTAATGCCGTTGAGTGAATTCCTTCCAGCACTCTTTTGGGCGCTCGACGGGGAAGGAGTGCACTTTTGCGTTTTGCGGAATTACGAAGGATTCCCGGCCAACAACGTCGGCAGCGACGTAGATTTCCTGATTTATCCTGCCGAGCTGCAGCGTGTCCTCAGGGCAGTTCTCTCCATTCAGGGAATTCGAATCGTCGGCTATATGCAGCGTTCCTATGTAGCTTCCATGTTCCTGGAAGGCACAGCTTCGATTGATGGCTCCCGTTCGCTGCAGCTCGATTTTCTCTGGAGCCTGAGTTGGAAGGAGATGCCTTACCTGCCGGCGAGTGGCGTACTACAATCGGCGATGCCGTATTCAGCCGGCAACTTGAAGTTTTTTGTGCCGCTGCCGGTTCACGAGGCGATAATTTCTCTACTCACGAGCCTGATTTATGGTGGATGGGCCAGGGAAAAATATTTACCGGGAGTACAGCGAACGTTCTCCGGAAACAGACTCGAAGTGGTTGCCGCCCTGACGCCACAGTTCGGGCGGAGGACTGCAACACGATTGGTGGACACGGTGATTCGCGGCGACCGCCGCGAGATCCACCGCTGCGTATGGCTGATTCGGGTCGCACTGACTCTGCGCAGCCTGTTACAGAGGCCGTTTCGCAGTATTCAGGGCATTGTTAGGTACTATGCGCGCGAAATCGCGATCCGCTTTTCGCCCCGGTACATGACAACCGTGTGCATCCTGTGTCCGGACGACTGCGGCAAGGCGGCTATTATCAATAACCTTATGCCGCTGCTCCATTCCGCGGCTAAGTGCGTGGAGAAGCGCCATTTCAGCCTGCGATTGCCCTTTGCGCGCGAATCTTCGAGAATATCCGCGAGTGCGGATCGCCATGCGCAAACTCCAGACGGTCCCTTCGTTTCCATGGCAAAGATCGTGCTGTGGCTGCTGCAAGAGTGGCTAGGCCAATTCATCGGAAAGAAGAATTGCACGCTCCGTCTCTTCGTCAACTATTACCACGACTTGTTATTCGATCCTAAGAGGTACAACTATCGTGGCCCCATGTGGTTCGCGCGACTTATTGGCAGGCTGACTCCGTCTCCTGATCTTTGGATATTGCTGGACCCAGCCGCGGAAAGAATGCAATCGATGAACCATGAAGTTCTTCCTGCGCAAAAACTCAGTCAACTCGAAGCCTGTTGCTCCTTTGTGAAGACGAGAAATAGGTACGTCGTTCTGGACGCAGGCAAGCCGGCGGCTAGCGTCACAGAGGAGGCCTATTCTGCCGTTATCGATATGCTTGCGCGGCGCGCAGACAAGCTGATAAAGAACCGGTTATAAGTTTGTTGTATTTACGCCTGTGAGCAAGGCTCTGCATAATTAGGCGAATGAAGCTACGGTGCCTGATGCAGTTTACCGCAAAAAGCTCCGCCACGCTTTTCAGCAGAATGGTTGAACGATCAGCGAAAGATTGCGATCGAAGGAAGGCCTCAAACTGAAGATAGTAATTCTCGGTCCCGATGGAGCGGGTAAAAGCTCTGTCATTCAGGGATTAATGCGAAACCTGAGCCAGGGTGGTCGCGTCGTAAAGATGCGTTACCTGAAGCCGCCAATCGTCTTCGTGCGGCGAGGCGAACAGGTAACTATTAACCCCGATCCTCAGAGCAAGCCGCCCCGGTCGGCGCTGACCTCCATTATAAAGATACTCGTTTGGCTTATGGAAGAGTGGTACGCGCATCTTTTTTGGGATAAAAGAGAAACTCTGCTCATTTGCGACCGCTACTATCATGATCTTTTGGTTGACCCAATACGGTATCGTTACGGAGGGCCGCTCTGGATAGCCCGATTAGTCGGGAAGCTGATGCCGGAGCCGAGCCTGTGGGTGCTATTGGATGCTTCTCCGGAAGTGTTGCGAGCGCGCAAGCAGGAAGTTTTTCCGGAGGAAACCGCGCGGCAACGCTGTGCATACCAGGCCTTCATCCTGGACCAAAAGAACTATGTGATCATAGATGCTTCGCAATCGCTGGACAAAGTGATAGCTGATGTGGAGTATGCCATCACAGGAGCAGCGATCGAGCACAAAGGCAATCGTGGATAAGGT
>PMYF01000385.1 GCA_003171295.1 Acidobacteriota bacterium
CTTGAAAGGTTCGAACCCTTACCTCGATACGAAGTTTACAAACCATCTTGTTCTGGAAGTGGCACCAAAGCCATGAGGGTGGATCGGCTGCTCTTCCCAAATTCACCAGTCGTGGCACGCAGTGCACGGCCAATCAATCCTAATCCATCGGGCTATGTTGGCCTGGGATAATCCCTGCAAGACGAGTAGAAGAAGCATCGAGTATCGCAATTAGTTGATGTGACGATCCCACTGGGCCCATCGCATCACAAGCGTATGTATTCTTACCATAAGGCTAATCCCTGTAAATGAAGACAAAAACCCTTAAGCACCTTCGTTGGTGGATCGTCTGGACGCTTTTCGGCTCCACCGTAATCAACTATATAAGCCGTCAGACGCTTTCCGTCCTGGCTCCGGTACTCACTCACGAACTGCACCTCGACCACACTCAATATGCGCAGATTGTTTCGACGTTCCAAATTGCCTATGCGCTCACGTGGCTCGTGGGAGGGATTCTCATTGATGTGATCGGGACCCGGCTGGGATTGGCGCTCGCCGTGATCTGGTGGTCGCTTGCCAGCATGTTGACCGCATTCGCGAACTCCGTATTTTCCTTCGGGCTTTTCCGCTTCCTGTTAGGAATGGGCGAAGGATGCAACTGGCCGGGAGCCACCAAAGCTGTGGCCGAATGGTTTCCCGCGCGGGAACGGGGGCTGGCCGTCGCGATTTTTGACAGTGGCTCCAGCGTCGGCGCAGTAATCGCCCCACCCCTCGTGGTCTGGCTGGCTGCCACGGTGGGCTGGCGATACGCCTTTGTAGCCTCGGGTTTGTTCGGGTTCCTGTGGCTGGCAACATGGCTGACCATCTACCATCCTTTGATCAGCCATCCCCGAGTCACCGTGGAAGAGAGGCAATTAATCGAAGCGGGGCGTGACACCGCCATAGCGTCCAGCCGGTCGGGGACGGGGCGATACCTCGCTCTTCTCCAGCAGCCGAATGTCTGGGGAATCGTTCTCGGGCGCGCTTTTTCCGACCCCATCTGGTGGTTTTATGTCTTCTGGATACCTCAGTATCTGAGCGATGCGCGGGGCTTCAGCCTGAAGCAGATTGGGATCTTTGCCTGGATCCCTTTCCTGGCAGCCGACCTGGGAAATTTCACGGGCGGTTTCGGGTCGGGATTCTTCATTAAGCGGGGAATGCCCGTTATCCGTGCCCGGAAGTTGGTGTGCATCCTGAGTGCAATTCCCATGCTGGCCGCGATCCCGGTCACCCATGTGCCCAATGCGTATTGGGCTTTAGCGCTGATCAGCCTGGCCACTTGGGGCTACGCCAGTTGGTCCACGATGGCGCTGACGTTTCCATCCGACCTATTTCCTCAGGATGTCGTAGCGTCTGTTTCCGGACTGAGTGGGTTCGCAGCCGGAGTCATGGGAGCACTCTTCACGTTTGCGGCCGGAACAATTGTCGACAAGTATTCTTATCTCCCCGTCTTCATTGCCGCCGGAGTGATCCCTCTGCTGGCAACAGCAGCAGTTTTGACCCTGATTCGCGCACCTCAAGTAACAGCGACTTAATAGGCTGCGGAAAAACCCTGGTCTTTTGTTTTCCGATTCTCCGGTGAACTAATGGCTGGCCGTTTTGGGCTGATCCGCAGGGGTCTGGGAGGTTCGTTTTGATCTCCGGAGGCCGTTTTCTCGGTCTGCAGAGACACCTCCGCCTTAGCCGACCTCCGCCAGAATCGGAACCAGCCTTCCCGGGCGCAGCAGATTGTAGCCGTGACCACCAGCCGAAAGAACCAGCCCACCCCCTGCAATCCCCGCAGCTTGACCTGTTTGATCGGGCGGTCCTGCTTCGCCCACCCGAACACCCGCTTGATCAGCTTGCGCTTCTGCTGACTGATCGACCGCCGTGCGTCGGCTCGTTCCTGGCCGTTCAGGGCGTTTTTGCCCCGGTTCGCCACATCCCTCGAATATTCGCTGACATGCGGCGCCACCACCAGACCGTGGTGGTTCTCCATCAGCGCGTGACCATTAGTGCCGGACTCAATTCTGAACTTAACCGTTTCCAACCGCCCCCAGCACGCCAGAAAACTAAACAATAGTAGACATCCTACACAATAAAGAGTAGGATGGCTACACTATGAACAACCGAACGCCGCCACGCATCGAATTCCTGCAAGGGACGCTGGACGTCTTGATCCTCCGCACGCTTCGGCCCGGGCCGCAGCATGGCCACGCCATTGCCAAGCACATTCAGCGCACCTCGGAGGACCTTCTGCAGGTTGAGACGGGTTCACTCTACCCGGCCCTGCATCGCCTCGAGGCCAGGGGCTGGGTGGCCGCCTCCTGGGAGATTTCGGACAAAGGCAAGCGCGCCCGGTTCTATCACCTGACGCCGAGCGGCCGCAAGCAGCTTGCCACGCAGCAATCGCAGTGGGAGGCGTTCTCTCGCGCCATGGGACTGATCTTGAATCCGGCGGAGCAGGAGGCAAAATGAACACCTTCTTCCGAAAGTTGGCCTGGTTCACGCAACGTCGCCGCAAGGAGGAGCAGCTTGCCGCCGAATTGCAGTTCCATCTCGAGAAAGAAGCGGAGGAGCTTCAGAAGGCGGGCCTCGCCCAAGACGAAGCGCGCCGGGCGGCGCGGCTGGAGTTGGGAAATGTCGGCCTCATTCAGGGAGATACGCGTGCCGCGTGGGGCTGGCCGCTCGCGGAACAATTTCTTCAAGACCTTCGCTACGCCGTGCGGACGATTTTGCGCAATCCCGGGTTCACGCTGGTGGCGACCCTGACGCTGGCGCTGGGTATTGGGGCGAACACGGCGATTTTCAGCTTTCTGGACGCGCTGCTGATGCGTTCGCTGCCGGTGGCCGATCCCGCTTCGCTGGTAGTGCTGAACTGGCACGTCACGGGCAAGAAGAGCCTCCGCTATTCCGTAATCCATGGTATGCAAGGTCGCTTTTGGGTTGACTCTAAGACCGGGCTAACGACCGCAATCTTTCCCTACCCGGCGTTCGAGCTGCTTCGCAAGTCCAATGATGTGCTGTCCGTCCTCTTTGCCTACTGCCCCACCCGAAAACTGAATTTCCTCGCACGGGGCGACGCCGAGCTGCTTCAGGGCGAATACGTTTCCGGCGATTATTTTCAGGGACTGGACGTGGCGCCGGCGGCGGGGCGATTGATTTTGAGTGATGATGATCGGGCCGGTGCGCCGGCCGTGGTGGTGCTCAGTTACGCCTTGGCACGCAGCCGGTTCGGCGACGCGGCGAGCGCGGCGGGCCAGCCGGTAACGATTAACAACCTTCCCTTCACCGTCGTGGGAGTGGCGCCGCCGGAATTCTTCGGAGTCGATCCGGCCAGTGCTCCGGACTTTTATCTTCCCCTCGGCAAGCGGCTGCTTCTTAGTCCTCCCCATGGCCGCGGGCCCAGCCCCTTTGACGACCCGAACTTCTACTGGCTCGAGATGATGGGCCGCACGCGTCCGGGCGTTGGTCGAGCGCAGGTACAAACGGAATTGGGCTCAATTTTCGAAAGCTGGGTGGCCACCACCGCCGCCAATGATCTCGAAAAAAGAAATCTGCCGGAATTCCTGCTGAAAGATGGCGCTACGGGGCTCGACAATCTTCGCCGAACCTATTCGCAGCCCATGTACATTTTGTGGGGGCTGGTGGGGCTGATCCTGGCGATTGCATGTGCGAACATCGCGAACCTGCTGCTGGCGCGCGCGACCGGGCGGTGGCGGGAGATGGCCGTGCGGCTCAGCATGGGCGCGGGCAGGGGACGGGTGATCCGCCAGTTGCTGACGGAGAGTTTACTGCTCGCCGGGATGGGCGGCGCGGCGGGAATTCTCCTGGCCGTTTGGGGAGTACGGGCGCTGCGAGTGCTGCTGGCCAACGGGCGCGATGGGTTCCCCCTGCCCGTCGGTATAAACTGGCAGGTGCTGGCGGTCACCTTCCTGCTGACCCTGCTCACGGGAGTATTATTTGGCCTCGCGCCCGCTTTGCAAGCGGCTTCCGTGGACGTGCTGCCCGCCCTGAAGGAATCGCGCCTCGGGGAGCAACGCTCCCGCGGCCGCCACGGAATCAGTTTGAGCCGCCTGCTGGTGGTCGCGCAAATGGCCCTTTCGTTGGTGCTGCTGGTCGCGGCGGGTCTGTTTGTGCGCACGCTAGAAAAGATGCGCGGCATCGATCTGGGGTTCCGGCCGGAAAACCTTCTGGTGTTCAACCTGGACGCCCGGCAAGCGGGGCACACCGATCCGGAAATCGTGAGATTTTACGGTGACCTGGAAAAACGCTTTGCGGCGATCCCCGGTGTGCGTCGCACCGCCATGGCCAATTCCCCGCTGGTCGGCCAGGTTGTGTGGGGTTGGGCGATTGTCCCTCTCGGCAAACCGCGGCCCGAACAGTCCACCGGGCGTGGTTTCGACTTTGATGACTCCGCCACTCATGTCCTGGCCATCGGGCCGGAGTTCTTTTCGACCGTGCAAATTCCGCTGCTGGGCGGACGCGATTTCGACGAGCGCGACAATTCCAGGTCACCTGCTGTGGCCATTGTGAATGCAGCGTGGGTGAAGGTTAACCTCGAGGGCCAGAATCCTGTCGGGCAGCAAATCGTGAGCTTTGGAGGGATGGAAGAAAATGAAGCCCGGCAGTTGGAGGTGGTGGGTGTGGTCGGGAATTCCCGCTACGGTTCCCTGGACGGCAAATTTCCTGCCACCGTTTATCTGCCCTACACGCAAAAGTTCAATTACCCTCTTGCCGAGATGACGTTTTTCTTACGCGCAGCGGGCGATCCGCTGGCTTATGCGAGCACGGTGCGCCAAATCGTGCGCCAGTCCGATGCGCGCATTCCCGTTACCGACCTGGGCACGCAGGCCGGACAGATTGACCAGAGGCTAAGCTCGCAGATTCTCTTTGCACGGCTGTGCTCGGGATTCGCAGCGTTGGCATTGGCCATCGCTGGCGTGGGATTGTACGGAACCCTGTCCTACAACATTGCGCGTCGCACGGGCGAAGTGGGGATTCGAATGGCGCTGGGGGCGCAGCGGCGTACGGTCGTCTGGATGGTGCTCCGTGAAGTTTTGATGCTCGCCGGCGCAGCGCTCGCTCTTGGCGTCCCTATCGCCCTGGGCACGTCGCAGTTTGTGGGTTCGCGTCTCTACCAGGTAAAACCGAACGACCCGGGTGCGCTGGCGGCCGCCGTGGCGATGATTCTCGGCGCCGCGCTGGTTGCCGGTTACATCCCCGCCTATCGAGCCTCGCGCATCGACCCCATGGATGCCGTCCGGCATGAGTGACACCACGATAAGGCATCCATGACGGCATCGGCATTGTCGAGTAACAGTTGTCCCCCCGCACGAAGTCTTGGGGGTTTTCCGACGACTTCATCGTTTGTGCAATCTTTCTGGCTCACCCCGACCAAGGCTCGCCTCGTAGAAGCTCATGCAGCGGTGGGAACAAGCCCCACTCGCCCTTGGGTGCCCCGCGAGAAACGGGGCAGAAAAGGAGAAAAGACGTGATCACCTGCGCGCCTCCCAATGCTATAAAGGCCCCGTGCTTCTCGCCCCCCTATTCAGCAAACTTCTGACTGAGGGCAGAATTTTCTGCTTGACAAAGTTAACTAGTGTGCTAATATAGTATGAGTATCTTCGTCCTGGCTCGGCAGAAGCTACTCGGGAGATTGCCTTGCCCTTGCGACCCACGAATCAGGCAGTAGGCAGAACGCGGACTCTTTACTCCTGACTCCTGACTCCTGGCTTCTAGCTCCTGACTGCTGATCACTGAACGCTAAGCCCGCGAGCGTGAAGATTGTGAGAATGCTCAGCTCTTCCATTATGTTGATGATAATAAATGTACTTAGCGATATTCATCAGATTTCTGCAAAATGATCAAGTCATTGAAATTAAGCCAGTTAAATGCATTGCGTTG
>PMYF01000340.1 GCA_003171295.1 Acidobacteriota bacterium
GCCACCCGCACGTGCTCCGCTTTCAGGTTCGTCCCGCCGGCATTAACGACCACGGTATACTCGCCCGGAGGCAGTTCATCCGCGGCGCCGCCCGCTTCGCCCGCGGCCACCTCCTTGCCGGCCGCGTCGGTGACCGTATAGGGAAAACGGTCAACCGCGGCGATTTGCAGCGCCCGGGCGAGGGCTGGGCCATTATCCGCCGCATAGAAGTGACCGCCGGTGGCCTGCGCAAAGCCCGCCAGTTGCTTCTGCACGTGTGCCCCCGTGACCGTGAAGCCCACAATGTTCAGCGTGATGTCGAGCCCCGAGGCCTTGAGCTGCGCTGCGGCCTTCACCGGGTCACCTTTGCAGCTCTCCTCGCCGTCGGTGATTACGATGACCGTGCCGCCGCCCACCGCCTTCAGGTCGGCCGGCGACTGGAGCACGGAATAGACCAGCGGCGTTTCCCCTTTGGGCTTCACCGCTTCGGCCGCGCCGAGGATGGCCTGCTGGTCGAGCTTTTGGATGGGGACCACGAGTTCGCTGTCGGTGCAGGTCTTGGGTGAGCGGGAACCCTCGCGATGGCCGTAGATCCGGAGTCCGACGTTGAAATCGCCGGGCAGGGTGGAGAGGACCTGCCGCAACACGTCGTGGGCGGTGGTCCAACGCGTCTTCTTGCCCAGCGCCGTCTTCATCGATCCCGAGGCGTCGAGGATGATCTCAAGATTCTTGCGCGTGGCCGCGGGGCGGCCCAGCTTGCTGATCACGGAAAGTTCGCCGGTCTGCGGCTGGACTAGTTGCAGGCAGAGCGTGTTCGTCTTGCCGGCCGCGTCCACACCTTTCACCTGCAGCGCCTGGGGAGTGGAAGGCGCGTTGGCGGGGACTGTCAGAGAAAACTTGGTTTCCCCCAGGCCGTCCAGGCTCACGGAAGCAGGAGCGAAGCTGGATTGCATGCCGTCGAGACCGGGGGACGCCGTGACCGAGAGGCCGATCGTCCCCTTGTAGCCCTGATTCGACAGCAGGGTCAGCGGGTAATCGTAGCTGCGGCCCGGCACGAGCGGCCGTTCCATTAGGCGGGTGTCGGTGGTGACCACAAAGTCGCCGATGCGCGCGGCGCACGGCAGGTTGTCGGGATCGAATCCCTGGGCGAGTTCGCGGGCGACCAGGGTGTCATACCCGACCGTACCCATCATGTCGACGTCGAAGCCGTTGTAGATAATTAACCCTCGGCCATAATGAGTATAGGTATAAGCAAAGCCGAAGATGTTGTTCACGTTACGCACCACCATATGACCGCACCAGTGAGGATCCCAGGCGATCAAGGTGTTCGAGTCGCCGAGCTCGTTGCGGTACTCATCGGTGCTGCCCTCCCAGGCGGCCACGTCGATGTAACCCGGGCGGCCCCGGCGGCCGTGCGCCATCCAGTTTTCCTCCACGAAACGCAGGAAGGTGCCCGGCGCTCCCTGCGCTCCCGGGCTGTTGGTCTTGAACAGGTACGGCAACCACGAGTAATCGGGGCCGGCGGGGCACTTGTCCGCATCGTGAATGAGCAGCTTGTGGCCCTCGGCAACCCAGGGCGCGAGCGCTGGTTTGAACTCCGCCGCCAGCGGTGTGGGGTTGCCCTCGCAGACCTGCTCCAGCACGACCGTGTCATAACCGTACTTGGGGGAGAGCATCCAGGGCCGGGCCCGGTTCCCCGGAAGAACGGTGTAATCCGCGCGCCCCGCTGCTGCCAAGTCAGGCCGCTTTTGGAGGTAGTCCGGATGGTTCTTCAGGTAGATCCCCCCGAAGGCCGTGTCATTGGTCCAGGGCGCGGAGGCGAGCACCATGACGTGTTTGCTTTCACCGTGACCCGGCGGCGGGGGCGTGGGAGGTACAGGCACACATGCCGGGGGAGCTCCCGCCGCCGGTACCGCCGTGCCGGCACTCGGGGCGCGCTGCGGTCCTGCCAGGTCTGGGCGGCGGGCCAGGAGTGGCGTGTAGCCGGACCGCTGTGACTCCATCACCTTGAACTCCCATACTCCGAATGTTTCGCCCCCTTCCTGGTTGTGCAGCAGCCGTAACTGAACGTATCGCGCCTCCACCGGGTCGAAGCGGATAGTGTTCTCACCCGTCCCGGGCAGCGCTGCGGTGGCGACTCGTGTGAAGCCCTGCTTCGGTCCGGTGCTGGATACCCACACGTCTACATCGCGCGCCGTGTTGCGAGGCGCTGCGGCGGGGTCGACAAAAATCGTGACCCGATCGATCAGCACGGATTCGTGATCCGCGAACGACACCACGATCTCCTTGGGCCCGGGATCCTCGGGCGACTGCCAGAAAGTGTCTTTGTCCTCCCCGTCGATGAGGTTCAAGAGGTTGTCTTGCCCGCCCAGGTCGTTATCCGCGGTTCCGGTCGCGCTCTCCACTTTCCCGCCCCAGTCGAGGGCCGCTACGTTTCCATCGAACTGCCGCCCGGCAGCTTGGGCGGCCGGTCCCGTCGCCCCGCTCCCGGCTCCCGGCGAGGCTTGCCCGCCCGCTTCCGGCCCGCCTGCGACACCGCCTCCGGCGGAACCCGCGGGCGGTTTCAGGCCGATCCGGCTGAACCACCCCTGCCGATACCCCACCACGGCGAGCGCCACGGCCACGCTAAGTAAGACCACTCCCCCGATCGCGACAGCAATCAGCTTCTTCATACGTCCTCCCCCCTGCTACGTCACTTTATTGCCAGCGGATGCTTCTCCTCCCGGTTGAACCCACGGTAGTAAAGAACCAGTTTCGTGGCGTCGGCGGGCGCCTGGAAAGCCACTTCGAACCGGCCGCGGCCATGGGCAGGTACGACGCTATCCTCAACGAGGGGGTGCGCGAGCTTTTCCATGGAGCTCGTGTCCGCGAGAATCTCCTCACCGCCATTCAGAAGTTTCAACTGCTCTCCGGTTTGGAACTCAATTCCCTGATCGACCTTGCTCACCAGGCTGAGGTCGAGAACCAGGAAACGCTTCCCCTCTTCTGGCCGCGCTTCCCCCAGGTTGGGAGCCGTACGCACTCCATGAATCTGCACATCCAAGGTGTCGCCGTCCGAAATCGTAAACAGCACGGGCGGCAGGTTCGCTGCGGCCGAGCCCCCCGCACTGCCGGTGGCGGTGTTGGGCAGGTTCAGCTCCAACGGAGCGTAGCCGGGCAACTTGATCAGCAGGGTCAGTGCGCCGTGCTGCGCCGGGACCTGAAAAGCCAGCGCGCCGCGCTGCGCCGTCTCCGGCAGGAATTGCACCGTGCCTTTGAACTGGCCCGGGGCACTCACGTCCTTCGCGGGAGTGAAGGTCGTTCCTTGCGCGTCGCGGAGGTAGGCATAGTCCTCGAGCGCGACCTGCACCAGGCTTCCCTGCGACTTCCCGGTGCAGCCCAATTGCACCACCGCATACGCATCAGTGCCCGAGGCATACTTGCCTCCCAGGTTGGCAACCTGTTGCACGCCATAGGCACTGACTTCCAGAACCTCGTTCTTTACGGGGCCGGCGATGGGAGCGGCGGCAGCGGGCGGCTTGCCGTAGAGCGGAACGTCAAAACTTCCCATCGAGGTGTCGAGGTATCGGAAGAGTACGCTCGAGACACCGCTGGCGGGGATCTCGTAAACCAACTGCCCCCTTACCTCGGCGTTGAGCTCAGGAACCACGATTTGCTCAACCGACAGGGGATGCGTTGCCGCCGATTGCGCCTCGCTGATTACCGCCGTGTCCTGGCCGTTGATGACCAGGAAGGCGTGTTGTTTGACGTCGGGGACCAAGTAAGGGGTGGGTTTCATTTCATAGTCGTCGGGATTTTCCTTTTTTTGCGCCTGCCCCGCGCCAAAGCCCAACCCACCCGCGCCGTTGGTCCCGGCCACATCATCCTGATGCTTTGCAACCTTGGTGAGGGGGATGATGTTCTTCCAGACGGTGTCAATTACCAGGAAGACCTTTCCTGCCGGAGCGCTGCGCGAACCGAGCGTGCTGGTGACGGTGAAGCTGGGAATGGAAAACTCCGCCGCCTGGTTCTTCGCCTTCCCGGCCGGATTGTAGGCTTTCACTTCCAGCGGTGGTCCGGCCGGTTCGGACACGGCGCCGGGAAGCGTGCTACCCACGGCCGTCGCCTCGGGCGTTCCCGCCGAGTGCCGGCAGGAACTGCAACCGCAAGACGAAAGTAGGACAGCGAGCGTAATTAGGCCTATTAATGCGGTGAGAATCGTCCTCATCATAACCTACCCCCGATTGTTACCTCTGCGACCGCAGCCCTACTTCCCTGGGGCCCGTTATTCCTTGACCCCGGCTGCTTCTTCACAGGCTTTTCCTGCGGCCCATTCCGCCGATTTCGTAGCGGCCTGTTCCATGGCCCATTCCATGATGATTTCCTTGATGGGACGAATTTCCGCCTCTGCCTCCTTCGCAAAGGCCGGCGAAACCGCAGCCTCGGCGATGATTTCCTTAATGGTGTCACAGGCTTGTTTGATGACGCATGTCGCGAGCTTATCGGAATCAGGCATAGGGCTCTCCCCCGGCGCGCCGTGCTCCATGTGCCCCGTCTTGAGGATTTCCAAGCCACCCAGATTCTCACCCAGCGCCATCATGTAACACTGCAGGAGGCCGCCGTAGAACTTGGCGAAGATTTCGGTCCACTTCTCGATTCGTTCGTGCAGTTCGGCGGTTTCTGTCATGCCCTGGGCGCCCCCCAATTCCATTTTGCCGAGCGCCATGCTGGTAGCCGGATCAACGCTCCACCACCCATAGGTCTGGGTGTCAGAGAGCTTCACCAGCCGCGCCGGAAGGATAAGCGTCTGCGCCTGCGCCAACTCCCCGGCCAGCACATTCTTAATGGCGGGGGGAATCGGCAGGTCATCCAGCGCCGGTTTCTGCCCCGGCGTAATCGTGAGGATTGAAACACCCTGCGCGGACGCGGCGGCAAACAAGGGGACCGTGTTGAAGCTTCGGTCGGGCTGCACGGTCAAACGCTCGAGAGCCGTGTCGGCGATGCCGGCCTCCATCCCCAACCTCTGAGCGTCCTCCGTCTTGCCCACGAACTGGAAGGGCGCGTTGAGTAGATCGATGCCTTCTGCGAAACGATGCGCGCCCTGCGGCTTGGTCCAGTCTCCCACGACGAACCCATGACGGAAGAAGGCCAGACGCGGACGCTCGTAATACGATTTGGATGTGGGGGCGTGCCGTTTGCTGAGCAGGAATCGCGCCACGTCGCTGGAGAAAAAGTAGTCAGTCAGCTCGGTCGGGAGCGCCGGGCCGGGCAGATCATCAACACCGAAACCCTCGCCGAGGTAGGCTCGGGCGCGGGCCTTTTCCTCCATGGACTCCTGGGCTTTCAGTCTTTCAAGCTGCGCGCCCAGGACATAGACCAGAGTGTTGCTTCCCACAGAGATGGCGCCGTCCCAAACCTGCACGAGGAGCGCCCGCACCACCTTGTCATCCGCCAGCGCGGGCTGGATCTGCAGCTTCGAGCCCGAAGCCTCCAGCCGGTCCAGGATGACCCGCTGGTAATGAGCGTCCGCAAGGTGCGGCCCGGCGCTGGTAACTTCCAAGGATACGCGAGCCAGGACTGGACCACCGGCGGTTGCCGGCGCCTTGGCTTTGGGTTCGGGCTTGGGAGCCGGGGCCTCCTCTTCCTCTCCGCCCAGGCCGCCCAGTAGGCCGCCCGCGGCCTTCCCCGCGCCGGTGTCGACGCCACCGCCCCCTTCGGCGGATTTCTCCTCCCCCCCGCTGGATGGGCCGCTCAGCCGAAACTCCTGGCCGTCGGTTCGGTCGTCTCCCACGAGGAGCAGCGCCTGCAATCGGCTTTCACTTGTCTTGCGCGTAAGGGGTGCGATCGCCAGGCGCAGGTTCTTCCCGAAGAGGTCCGTTGCCTTCACCTCCTTCGAGAGCAGTTCACTGCTCTGGAGGCTCCCCTTCTCAAGGAATTCGCCCACCAGCCGGAAGCGCACACGCTGATACAGGGCGTCCCCAAGACTGTCGGGGTCGAACGTCTCCACCGCGTCGGTGAGCTTTTGGTTTACGCCTGCACTCTTCAGGCTGGGATCGAAGTCAGTATTCTGGCCGTCCACCGTGGCTTCGACCCAGTAGTGATCCTGCAGAATCTCCAACTGCCGGCTGGCGGCCGCAGCACTGGCGGGCAAGCCGGCTTTCGCGAGCGCTGGCTGGATGAGCGGCAGGTTTTTCTCAATGGCCTCACGCACCGCGGTTCCTGCCTGCTGCCCTCTCTGGTCCAGCAGCTTCCCGAATTCCTGCTGGTGATCCGTGGGCTTTGGCTCGGGCGCAGGGTTGGCCAGCGAGTGCAGGATATGATCGACCGATCCCGGGCTTCCGGCAATCTGCTGAAGCAGGTTCTGCGCCTGATCGGGCGGCAACTTCCCGTGCGCGATCTTGGCGGATACGCCGTTCTGCTTGAGGACAGCCGCCAGCAGCAGCGCGCGGTCGAGGGAGTTGCCGCCCCGCGTGATGAGGGTTGCTGCGGCCCCTTTCATGACTCCGGGATAGGGCTCAAATGCCACCTGGTCGCGGACAAATTCAAAGGCCGCCTGAGGCGTCGAGAGGGTCTGCGCGAGGGCCTCCACATCGGTCAGCGCCTTGGGAAAGCCGTCCAGGTAGGACTGCAACCGAGTCAGGCGGCCCTGGAGAGCGTCCACTTCGTCTTGGTAGGCTAGCTGTTTCTGCTCCGGAGAAAGGGCGGCCACCGACGCTGCCAGATTGTCCGCGGCGCTGGTAGGCTGGCCCGCCCCCGCCCTGGCCAGAAGGCCGCGCTGGGCGGCGTACCACACGGCGCCTGCCACAGCCACAAGCAACACCAGCAATACCACCACAACCGCCCAGACCCAGTTGGCTTTACGCGGCGGCTCGGGGGGCGTGTTCCCCGGTGCGGCTGGATGAGTGGGTATTCCCATAGGATGTAGTCCCTTCTAACTAGGCGCAGAAGACAATCCTGCATCTGCTCCTGGCGAAAATCGTGGCGAGGGGAAGCTTCAGGAGTCCCATAAAGGAGTTCTGACTTCAGGATCTGCGGCGTCGCGCACTGAGGTCTCGCACCCGCTAGGTTGGGGAGCGCGGGTCCGGATGTGACTATACTCCCACCCCGGAGAGTCCGCAATACCCCCAAAGTACGTCCCAGGGCACCGTCAAAGTCGCAGGCCTATGAGTCGCAGGGCATGGGTGCCGGAGCGAGCGCAGCGGGTAGCGGGTATCCACAGCATGTTTTTCATGCTGTGGGCACTTGCAGGTTCCGGACATCGACAAGCCCACGGCACAAATGACGTGCCGTGGCTACCAGCTCTCCCCGAGGGAGAGGACGGTTTCTTGCCGCTGGCTGGGTGATCAGAAGATCAGCTTGAGTCCGAATTGAATCTGCCTGGAGGTTGTAGCAGTGGCCGTGATGAGCCCTGCCGTGGGGCTGACGGCGCTACCCGCAAATACGATGGGGTTGGGAGTGCCAAAGTTCGCGCGATTAAGGAGATTGAAGAACTCCGCCCGGAATTGCAGATTGAGGCGCTCAGAAAGGTGCGTGTTCTTCAGAAGGGATAAGTCCGCAGCGGCCAGGCCGGGTCCCGATAGTGTTCCCCTGCCCAAATTCCCATAGGTGCCCGGCGCCGGTAGAACAAAGGCGGCAGGATCAAACCATTGCTTGGGGGTTTCGAGCAGGCGAGGCCCGGCAAAGGAAGGGTTCACGGAAGGGCGGTCCGGATTTCTGGTGTCTCCATCCCCGGACCAGTTTGTACCGATTTGGGGTGTGAAGGGGAATCCTCCGAGCAACGTTGCGATGCCATTCAACTGCCAGCCATTTGTCAGCTTTTCTCCCCAACCGCGGGTGTCGTTCAGCCAGCGCTTGCCGGGGCCGAAGGGCAGTTCGTACTGCGCAGAAATACTGGATTGGTTGGTGACGTTCAGGGCCGCCGGCCCCCAGTCCCGGCGGAGGTCGTTGCGGTCCAGCACCATCTGCGGCTGATTGATGGCCTGGGCGCCGGTGAGTCCGGAATTCATATCCAGATTCTTCGACCACGTATAGTTGGCGCGAAATTGCAGCCCTTGGCTAAGGCGGCGGATCAGTTCCGCTTCGAGCGCGTTGTAGCTGCTGTTGCCCTCCGAATACCAGAAGAACCCTCCAGAGAGGAAGGGGTTGGGGCGGGTTCCGACGGGGATGAATTCCGCCCCCTGAGCCACGCTGCCCCTGACTGTGCCCACGCCGCCGGAGATGCAACCGCTGAGGTTTGAACAGATCTGTGCCGGAATGGAGTTCGGATCGATGCTGAGCAGCTCATGGTATCCAAAGGATCCGACATACGCCAGGCGGAGGACTGTACTGGGGCTCAGTTGTTGCTCCACGCCGAGATTCCACTCTTCCACCGTGGGAGTTTTGGCGTTGGCCTCGACGCCCTGCGGCGCATAGATGGCACATGGTGCGGGGACTGTTGGGCCGCAGGGGGGTGGCGCTTGCGGGCTAGGAACGATGGGGAGGATCGACGGCAAGGAGACGTGGGCAAACGAAACAGTGCCGTTATAGGGGGGGAGCGCGTTCAGTTGAAAACTCAGCGCATCGAGCAGGGTGTAGTAGATTCCGAATCCGGTGTGGACGGCGGTCTTCCCGTTTCCGAAGGGGTCCCACGCCAGTCCCACCCGGGGGCTCAGCAGCCAATGCGCGTTGTTCTTGGTGAACGCCGAGCCAGCCACTCGTGGGTCGGTCACAAGTACACCTTCGGGGCCGGTCAGGTAATTTGCAGCCCTTCCGTAGGCCTCATTCCAGCCGGTAGTGAATTCATGCCGAACGCCGGCCCGCAAGGTGAGATGGTGTCCTGCCTTGATCGTATCCTCGAAGTACCAGGCCCCGAACAGACTTCTCCAACCCAGTTCCGTGGGGTTGGGGACAACGTTGAAGGTGCTTACGGTCCCTTCGAGGAACGACTGGACCGTGCTGAAGGTGGCTTGGCCGAGCCTTCGGGAAGCCGTGTTGTCGTTGGCTTGGAGCCGCTCGAACCAAACCCCCAGACTGATCTGGTGAATTCCTGTGTTGATTGCAAGGTCGTCCGCCGCAGTGAAGAGGTTCCTGCGATTCCAAACGTTCGCAGCGTTGTTGGGGCCCGCCGCCGTGATGGTGGCCAAGCCCGTTGTAGTGACCCCGCCTCCAATCACAATCCCTCCCGGTCCCGCCCCTGCTACAAAGGAAAGACTGGATGGGAAGGATGTGAATGGGGCGGAATTATAGGTGAATCCCGCGCGTGAGAACCCGGCCCGCACCGTATTGAGCACGGTCGGTGAGAAGATGTGCGTTTCTTGCAGGCTGGCCACCTGGCTGCGCAAGCTGGCAGACGACGCAAAGAGAGGATCCGCCAAAGGGGTCAGGTTCGCGCCATCGTCCACCGTATAGGTTGCGGAAAGAGAATCTCGAGTTGAAAGGATGGAATCAGCGCGGAGCGTCCCAAAATCCTCGCGGATGGACTGCCGCGGATGGCCGTACGACAGGGCGACGCCGCTCGGCAATCCCCTCACCAGCAACTCCGGACCGTTGGGTACGGGCCACATCGCCATGTAGGCCAACATCGCCGGGTTCAGATTTGCAACCGTGGTTTCTACGCCGGAGGCACTCGGCAGGAGGCCTTGGCGGGCCATCTGGTCAGGGACCGCGCTGACACTCGAGATTCCCAGCCGCTGCCTGAACCCTTCGTAGTTGCCGAACAGGAAAGTTCGATCCTTCTTGAGTGGCCCCCCCACTGCGCCTCCGAATTGGTTCCGGCGGAAAGGGGGGATGGATCCCTGGTCGAAAAAGTTTCGCGCATCGAGGGCGCTGTTACGCAGGAATTCAAAGAGCGAACCATGCAGCGCATTACTCCCCGACTGGGTCACGATGATCACCTGGGCGCCAGCACGCTTGCCATATGCGGCGGAATAGGTATCCGTTACCACGTTGATTTCGCGAACCGCCTCGATGCCCAGCAGGCTTCCACTCACGCCGCCGGGCGTAACGGCGAGCTGGCTCGAACCCGTATACTCAATGCCGTTGAGGAGAAAGAGGTTCTCCAGTGGCCGCCGTCCCTCTACTGCGAAGGTATTCCCATTGCTGGTGCTGGTTTGAGCGGTCTTCATCGCGCTGTAATTGATGACTCCCGGGTTGAGCGTGATCAAGTTGTCGAAGCTCCGGCCATTGAGTGGAAGCTCCTTCACTTCGCGCTCGCCCACCAATCCCGAGACTGGCGCCGTCGTAGTATTCACCCGCGGAACCTCTCCCGAGACGGTCACTTGCTGAAAGACTTCGCCAACCTCCAGGCGCAAATTCACCACGGCTTCCTGCCCCGCCGCGAGATTGATCCCCGTCCTGACCGCCACCTTGAAGCCAGTCTTCTCCGCCTTCACCTCCTGCTGGCCCAGAGGCAGAGAGAGGACTTTGAAGTTGCCCCCGTCATCCGTGGTCACCAGGCGCGTCGCTCCGGTTTCCAGACTCCGCACCGTGACCGTTGCGCCCGAGACGCTTGCCCTTGCGGTGTCTTCGATTCTTCCGGAAATCGTGGCGGCCACTTGCGCCCAAGCCCACTGTTGGCTGACCAGGACCACCAGACTCCCAATGAAAACACCCAGGCGCACCGGGCTGGGATGGGCTCGCATCTGCATGCTCTGTTTCCTAACCTCACTCTCGATTTTGGGTTCCAATCCCTGCTTCCCTATGGTAACCCATCGGCAGCAATTGAGTCACCGGTCTTGCAGTTTTCCCTGTCACCTGGAACCTGTCTCCCGAATCCTCTTCCCCGTGATAGAATCCCCCGCAGCATGAGTGTCCGCGACCGCGTTCGCAGTCTCTTCCGGTTGTTCTTGCTGTTCACGGTGCTGGTGGCCGTGGCGTTGCTCACCGCCATCACTACTATTCGGCTGACCATTCACGGGCGTCAGGAGAACATGCCCAACCTGGTGGGCACCTCCCTCGAAGCGGCGCAGCGTGTTACCTCCGGTTTGGGGTTGGAGCTCAAAGTCGAGGACAAACTCTACAGCTCGCAGTACGCAGCGAACCAGATTGCCCAGCAAATGCCGCCGGCCGGAACGCGCTTGAAGATGGGGCAGCATGTACACGTGCTGGTCAGCCTGGGGCCTCCAACCGTGGCGGTGCCCAACCTGATGGGCGCAAGCGTGCGTGCCGCCAGAATCACAGCCATTCAGCGCGGACTTACAGTGGGCGATGTGGCAGTAATCCCCTGGGCGGGCGAGGCGGACCAAGTGGTGGCGCAGGACCCGCCTCCGGCGACGGCGGATGTGCGCAGCCCGGCGGTCAACCTGCTGGTCTCCGGCGGTGACGCCCCCCCGACCTATCTCTGCCCCCGATTCATCGGCCAGCCCTTAACGGAAGTCCGTCGCGTGGTGGAAAAGAACGGCTTCAAGGTTGACCAGATAATCCCTGTCGTCACCGACGGCGGCTCGAAAGGGATTATCCTCACGCAGTCGCCTCCCGCCGGGAGCAAGATCGGTTCAGATGCGGTTTTCAGCTTCCAGGTCACGCAATAAGGGGAATTAAAGGGTTTAAGGTCAAGAGTCCCAAACCTTCTTTCTTCCCACTGCCTCTCGCTAAAGGTCGCATCAGAGATAGAGAGAACTGGCAATATGTCCATACGTTCTCAATAATGCCGCTATTGTGTCGCTACCCAATCACTGAAATAGTTAATTTTTGCGGCATGAGAACTGCAACACTCACGGCTGGTTTTGTCGAGAATCGGTTGGGAAGTCCCAAAGTGTCCCTATTCGACTGGAACATGCGCAATTTGCCCCAGTTTAGCCCCGCAAAGAAAATCATGGCGAACCTGCAGCGCGGCTCGGACATGAAACAAGACTCCAGCACGCCGAAGACAGGGAAGCGACTGGGTTCCGGATTCAATTTCCTGCTCGGGTGCTTCTTAGTTCTCTTGCCCTGGGGATCCCCGCTCCACGCTGCGGATGACTGTCTTACGTGCCACGGGCCCGGCGCAGGACTGGTGAATTCGAGGGGTAAAGCCATCACAGTACGGGCCGACGCCCTGGCTCACAGCGTTCACAAGGACTTTAAGTGTGTGGACTGCCACGCGGGTGCGGCCAAGTCCGGGCACACGGCCGGGACGGCGGCGGCATCCTGCCTCACTTGCCACGAGGACGTCGCGGCGAAGCTCAGCGCCAGCGTCCATGCGGCGCTGGGCGATCCCAAGGACAGCTCATCCTGCATCACATGCCACGGCACNNCAAGCCGGCGGCCCGCGGCGCCGAGTTCTGCGCCACTTGCCACGCGACGGAGGTGAGTCAATACAAGGCGAGCATTCACGGCCGCGCGCATGCAAAGCTGAACGGTGACGCACCGACCTGCCAGAGTTGCCACGGTCCCGCCCACCAGGTGGTCGCGGCCGGCGACGCCAAATCGCCAGTCAACAAGGTGAACCTTCCGGATACCTGTGGCCACTGCCATTCCGACCCCGCCCTGGCGGCGAAGTACCTGTTCACGGTGGCGCTGCCCGTCGAGGCCTACCGGCAGAGCGTTCACGGCCGCGCCATCCAGCGAGGCAATTTGCATGCGGCGGCGTGTAACGACTGCCACGGGGTTCACGACATTCTTGCCGCGTCGGATCCCCAGTCGAAGATCTGGAAGCAGAACGTGGCCGCCACCTGCGGCAAGTGCCATGGCAATGTCTATGATGTTTATCGGGAAAGCATTCACGGGCAGGCTGTGGCGGCGGGGGTGTTCCAGGCCGCCACCTGCACGGACTGCCACGGCGAGCACCGCATCCTGGCGCCGGGAGATCCCCAGTCGCCGGTGTACCTCGCCAATGTTTCCCAGGTCACCTGCTCGCGCTGCCACGCCAACACCCAGTTGATGGCGCATTTCAACGTGCCGGCATCGCGCGTCCCTACTTACGAAGACAGCTATCATGGCCTGGCGTCGCGCTCGGGCCAGCAGACCGTCGCCAATTGCGCCAGTTGTCACGGCGTGCACAATATCTTTCCCTCCAGCGATGCGCGCTCGACGGTCAACAAGGCAAACCTGGGGAAGACCTGCGG
>PMYF01000741.1 GCA_003171295.1 Acidobacteriota bacterium
GCAAAGGGCTCGTACATCCAGGCCGTGGCAGAACCCAGCGAGCCATCCGCGAAGGCTTTTACCGCGCCCAGCTTGATGAAGTCGTCACCCATGCCGTGAGCGAGGCCCACGTCGCGCAACCTCTCCCAGCGCGTAATAGGGACGATTTCATAAAAGCGGCAGGTGAGCCAGCCTTCGAGCTCCGCGCGCCGCAGGAGCTGGATCTCGCCCGTGAAACTCCCGTTCCAGGAGCCTTCATCGACTGTGATGGACTGAACCGAGGTCAACCCCACGCGCGCCGCTTCGCTCAGCGCGGTGCGGAAGGCTTCCGTCATCTCGGCTTCAGTGGGAAGCGGAATAACCTTGCCCATCAAATCCTGCGCGGCATCTTTGAGCACTCCCGTGGGCTCGCCCGTCTGCGTGCCGCGCACCAGGATGCCGCCTACCGGGTCCGGCGTGTCACGCGTAACCCCGGCCAACTTCAGAGCCAGCGAGTTCGCCAGCGCGGCGTGCCCATCGTAGCGGCTGAGAAAGACCGGATTTCTGGCGGTCACGGCGTCGATCATGGCGCGCGTCGGCAGTTCGGCCCGCGCCCACGCCTGCTCATCCCAATCCCCGCCCAGAAGCCAGCGGCCGGGCGCGAGCGTCTTCGCCTTTTCACCGATGCGGCGAATGAATTCTTCCTCGCTGCGCGCATCCTTCAGGTCAATCTCCAGGAGCTGGAAGCCCCCGCCGATAAAGTGCGCATGGCTGTCAATCAGCCCCGGCGCTGCCAGCCTCCCCTGCAGGTCAACGACTTTGGTGTTGGAGCCGATATACGCCTGCATCTGCGTGTCGCTCCCCACCGCCAGGATGCGGCCGTTCGCAATCGCCACGGCCTCGGCGAATTCAGCCGGCGCGGGTTCGAAGCCCGGCCCTGACCCCGGCTCGCCCGTCCAGATTTTTCCATGCTTCAGAACCAAATCCGCACCCCGCAGAGTCTCGCGGTCCCGCCCTGCGGCTGGCCCAACCGAGGGACAGCTTCCGTCGCCCTTCGCCGGCGATGACATAAACAGCCCCACCACCATGATGAAGNNGCGACCATAAAATTGAACGGGCAGGGTAAGCGGGCCGCCGCCCGCAGTCCGTTACGCACGGGCCGTGAGAGGGAGCAGGGACTAGACGGAGTCGGGAGTGGCCGGCGCCGGATTCCCCAACACCACCCCAACTTCCACGCCCCGGTTCACATTCAGGATCTTCGCGGCAGACCCCCGGTTGGTGCAGATTTCGATGTAACCGGAACTCCCCACAATCGCAAACACTTCCGAGGGCTTGCCCATCGAATAGGCCAGGTTCAGGCGCGTGATTTCCTGCTCGTTGATCATAATCTTGAACGGCGGGGGATTCTCCGCAAACAACTGGGGAACGTCTTCGGGGGTGAGATTGGTAATGATATTTCCGAACTTGTCGATTCTCAGTGCGACACCCTTGATCAAACTGTCGCCCACGCGCTTGGGTTTAGGTGAGGCGAACTTGGTGTACTCGGTAATGGGGTCACCGAACTTATCCACTTCCACCCCCTTGCTCAGCCAGCCGACCACCGGAGCGAAGACGTCGCGTCCCTGGAAGGTATTGCTTACGGGATTGAGGAAGTAGTGGTCAGCCGTGATGTGGCGGACCTCCGCCCTCTCTTCGCGCTCGTAGATCAAAGAGAGTACACCGTTATCGGGGGCGACGAACTTGTACGCCATGGTGCGCACCAGCAACGGCCGGCGCACTGTGCCGACACCCGGGTCAACCACCACCAGATGAATCGTGTCGGGAGGGAAAAACCGATAGCTTTGGGCCAACGTGAACGCGGCGTCGAAAATATCGTAGGAAGCCACCTTGTGGCAAATGTCCACGATTTGGACGTCGGGGTTGATGTTCAAGATGACACCCTTCATCGTGCCGACGAAGTGGTCAGTGGTGTCGAAATCCGTGATGAGCGTAATGAGGGAATGGCGAGACAAGTTCTTCTCCTCTTTCTTGAATCCTGGGGCGCGAGCTTAAGACAAACTTACGGAAACCTGCGAAGCTTGTCAAGCTGGCGCGGCATCCGGTAGTGGGTCAGTTAGCTGTAGGGGCGCTCTATGACCGCCGGAATTCATTAAATCAAAACCCGGCAGTCACAGACCGCCGCTACAAAAAAACCAAAGTGCACCACTACCCGGCATCCTCCCGGCGGCGGGCGCTCCCCGGCCCGCGCGGGCGGCACAGGAGAGACGCCTACCTCATTTGCTCAGCATGGCGCGAAACTGTTCCCGGCTGAGCGGAGGCATCGCGGCCGTACCGAGATTCTCGCTGACGTGATCGCGATGGCTCATTCCGATGAGCGCGCAGGTAATGCCCGGGGCGGAGCGCACAAACTGAATGGCCCGCTGCGCGTCGGTCCGCAACCCCGGGAACCACTTACGGAGGTCCTCCGGCAGGCCCTCCGCCAGCTTTCGTTGCAGAAGGCTGGCGCTGGCGAAGACCAGCATGCCCTTCGCGTGGGCCACCTGCAGGACGGGAACGACTTTGCCGTCGAAGTGCTGGGTCGAGGCCGCCAGGGCTTCCGGCATGGCGAGGTTGAAGGGGAGTTGCAAGGCCCGAAAATGGTGGCCCGTGCCACCCACTTCCTCGGCAATCCCGAAAAGATCCGCGAGCGACAGCGCCTCGGGCGACTCCGGCCCGACACGATAGGCATTCCAGGTGGCGGTTCCGTACACGCGAATCCTGCCGTCACTCACGGCTTTTTCCAGAGCCGCGAAGGCCGCCCGTATGCGCCGGTCAAATTCCTCGCGCGTGACGTGGGGAAGTTGCGTCTCCGGATTATGCAAATAGTAAACATCCAGGGTCTCGACACCGAGATTGCGCCGGCTCACCTCGATCTGGTTCTCGAGATACTTCGGTGACATCACATGGCAGCCGGCGGCCACTTCCTCCGGCCGCACCAGGCCGGTATCAATTAGGGTCTCCTGAAAATACGCGGCGGGGTCTGCGGGTTCGTTCTCGTCGAAGGTCAGGAAACCGCCCTTGGTGGCGATCAGGACCTCGTCGCGGTGCACCTTGCCCCCGGAGATCGCTGCGGCCAACCCTTGCGCGATGGCCCGCTCGCTGCGCTGCTGGCGGTAGTTTATGGCCGTATCGACAACATTGATCCCGCTCTCCAGAGCGTGCCCCACCGCCTCGCGATAGAGTACGTCACACGCAGCCGTGGGCTCCCCCAGGTAAGTCCCGAGCCCGAGGGAGGATATCCAGAGTCCTTGGACTTCCCGGAAATTCCCCGGGAGCCGCGTTTCGAAGCGCCGCGCATAGCGGGCCGTTCCTACGGGCGTTGCGTAACCGGGGATCAACATCGGGGCGGGTTCTCCCAAAACCTGGAAATTCTTTTATCCTTTATTCCCGAGCATCGCAAGGGAATCCTGCTCAGAGCATTTCCGCTTTCACCAGAAAGAGCGGAATGGGGCTCTCATGCCGCACCTTGGTGATGGTGGTGCCGTGAATCAAATCGGAAATCAACCGGTGTCCGTGTGTCGTCATGGCGATCAGGTCGCAGTGCTCGGTTTCGGCCGTCTGCAGGATGGCGAGCGCGGCCTCCCCCCTGGCGTGGGCCGTCGCAACCTGAAAATGCTCGCTGCGCAGTTCACTCGCGACCCTCGCCAGATATTCGCGATCTTCTTTTATCTCCTGGGAATCGGAGAGATTCAAGTTATCTTGCCATTGCGCCGCCCAACCGGTAGAAACGTGCAGCANNTTCTTGAACATCGCCCGCCTCGTTAGTGGATCCAATCCAAAATGGTCCGGACCAGAAGATAAGCGTTCAGGACAGCAATGATTCCCGCCGTGATCCAGGCCAGCAGTTGCAGCCAGCGTGGGTTTGCGAATTCCCCCATCTTCCGCCGGTCGCCCGTGAATAGCACCAGGGGAATAACGGCGAAGGAGAGCTGCAAGCTCAGGATGACCTGGCTCAAGATCAGGAGCTTCGCGGTGCCCGCCTGGCCGAAAAGAATGACCGTGATCACCGCGGGAATGATGGCCAGGAGACGCGTGATGAGGCGGCGCAGCCACGGGGCGAGGCGCAGGTTGAGAAATCCTTCCATCACAATCTGGCCCGCCAGGGTTCCCGTCAAGGTGGAGTTCTGCCCGGAGCAGAGCAGGGCCACCGCAAACAGGATGCCGGCCAATTGCGTTCCGAGCAGAGGAGCCAGCGTGTGGTAAGCGTCCTGGATTTCCGCCACCTGGGTGTACCCGGCCCGATAAAAGGTTCCTGCCGCCATAATGAGAATGGCGGCATTAATCAGAAAAGCAAAATTAAGCGCCAGGAACGAATCCAGAAAGTTATAGCGTATCGCCGTCTTCATACCTGCTGGCGTGCGGTCGATGGCGCGCGTCTGTACCAGCGAGGAGTGAAGATAGAGATTGTGCGGCATGACGGTGGCGCCCAACATGCCAATGCCAATGTAGAGCATCTCCCGGTTCGTGAAGATTTCCGGCGTAGGGATGAAGCCTTTGGCAATTTCCACAACGTCGGGCCGCACCAGGAGCAGTTCAACAAGGTAGCACCCGCCGATGAGTGCGATCAGCGTAACCACCACTGCTTCCAGATAACGGAAACCCTTGTGCTGGAGATAGAGAATGGCCAGCACATCCAGCGCGGTCAGGCAGACCCCCACCAGCAGGGGAATGTGAAAAAGCAGGTTAAGGGCAATGGCGGACCCGATGACCTCTGCCAGGTCGCATGCCGCGATGGCAATCTCGCACAGAACCCAGAGGACGAAACTGGTCGACCGCGAATAATGGGCCTTGCAGGCTTGCGCCAGGTCCATTTGCGTGACAATGCCCAGCCGCACCGCCAGGGCCTGAACCAGGATAGCGATCAGGTTCGACATCATCAGAACGAAGATCAGTTGGTAGGCAAAACGCGACCCGCCAGCGATGTCAGTGGCCCAGTTGCCGGGGTCCATGTACCCGACCGCGACCAGAAAGCCCGGCCCGGAGAAAGCCAGGGCCTTTCGCCAGAAGCCGGCCCCGGGAGGAATAATCACGGTCCGGTGCACTTCCGGCAAGGAAGGAGTGGCAGGCGGCCGGGCAGGGGATGTTGTCGGGGGCGGACTCATCAAGTTGCCAGTATAAGGGACTTTCTGCGCACGGATTCAGCTTTCAGGAGTTGGGGCGTCTATTTTCTTGCGCCGTGCGCTATCGATACCTCCTGCCCCACCGGAAGCCACACCCGGGTTCCTGGGTCACGCAGACTGAAGCGCTTGAAGCCGCGCTTCGATGCCGCGCTGCCAGGCTTCGTCTCGGGCGCTGGGAAGATTGGCGCGCACATTCTCAATTCCACCGAACCGAGCCGTCTCCGTGAGGCTGGCCGCCACGCGCAAATCCGCAGCGGCTTGCGGAATGGTAATTCCGGAAAGGCCTGCGATCTCGCGCCCGACTGCCGTCGCCATTTCCGCCGTCTCCAAAGGTACGGCGGTAGCCTCCTTGCTGGCCACCTCCACGGCATGGTTGCGAGCGGCCTGCTCCGGGTCCGAGGACTTGGGCAATCGGTAGGCGCGCAGGACGGCTTCGTAACTCTGGGCGTCACGATCGATGTTTTCCATCAGGCGCGCGCGCCACGCCGCCAGGCGCGTCCGGGCGGCAGCGAGTGTGGCGTGCTGCGCCTGGAGTGATTTCCTTGCGAGCGACACACCGCAAACCATTTCGCCCAAGGCTGCAGCCAGCGCTCCGGCCAGTGCTGCCGCGCTGCCCCCGCCGGGGGTGGGCGTTGGCACAGCCACCGCGTCCACAAACTCCTGAGCCATCGCCCCAAGCGACGGCGCGGCGCGACTGGGTCCGGCCGCCGGCTCGCTCAGGATCTGCTCCAAACGGTTTTCGACAATCACTGCCGGCCGAAAATTCTCGACCTGCAGGTAATGCGCCGCGGCGTCGACGAGCGCGCGGCGGGGAACCAAACCCACGATCTCACTGCC
>PMYF01000156.1:0-1048 GCA_003171295.1 Acidobacteriota bacterium
AGCTGGGTTGGAAAGGCCACGACCTGGTAAAGGTTGCTCATGGCGGTCCGTACGGAGTTGATTCCACTCAGTGCCGTGTGAATGCTGCCGTTGATGAGGTTCAAAATGCTCGTAATCGCCCCGATCATGCCCTGGGCGTAGGTGATCGAGGGCTGGGCCACCACGGCCGCCCCTGTTACCCCCACGAGCGCCAGAGCCAAAACCTGCCGGTGTGATCGGGCTCTTACCATGCCCCACGAAAAGAGAAGAAAGAACACAGCGTTCATCGTTTACTACCTCCATTTCGAGAAAATAACTGGCTCCACGTCGATCCGTACTCTTCCCCGAGGCCGTCCCTTATCGCGCTGAAACAACCTCTTGGGTTTCCAGAGACTCTTCCGGCAGGGGCGGCAGGTCCGCGAGGCCCTGCGGGAACTTCCTGGCCAATTCCTGATAGGATTCGATCAGTGTTCGCCCTTTGCTTTGGGCAAGGAACCGCTGGCGGTATCGCCGCTCTCTTGGGAAGGTCGTGCAAATCCAGTAATCGAGCGCCGTCGGCACGAGGCGTATCGTCTGGGTCGTCTCCGCCTTTTCGCCCAGCACCAGCAGCGCTTGGGCATACTGTCCCTTGCGGGGCGCGCTGAATTCCTTCACCTGGTTTACGGCGGCGTGATTGAGCGCCAGATGCTTGATCAAGGGGGTTGTGTCCCCCGGCTGCTGCCCGACGATTTTCGTAGTGGCGTTTTTGAGAATTCCAGGGCCATGCTCGCGGGGCTTGCCCTCGGTTCCCACAAAGTCTTCCGGAGTCTGGCTGATTCCCCAGACGCTTCCATAGCGCTTGCGGGCCGTCCGAAACAGTTGCACCACCTCCGGAGCGAGACTCGGGGAATCAAGGAGAGCCCAGCACTCGTCCAGCACCGTGATGGACGGCTGGCCGTTCCTGCCCGAGGCGCGCTGCGATACGGCATTCGCAATCACCATGCTCATGGCGGTCTCAAGCATCGGGTCGGCGCTCAACCCTTCCACGTTAAAGAACAGCCAGTTGGAATCGAGGCGCATGGTTGTCTGC
>PMYF01000156.1:1074-1224 GCA_003171295.1 Acidobacteriota bacterium
TCGTCCATCGTCCTTTGCATCCGCTCTTCGTCGCGCCAGTTGGCAAGCTCTTCCTTCAAGTCATTGAAGGTGGGAGTGGGGCTGGAGAACCGTGCTGCGCACCGTTTGTAGGTGCGCACCAAGGCGTCCCCGAGCAGGTTTGGAAGCAAG
>PMYF01000156.1:1275-3706 GCA_003171295.1 Acidobacteriota bacterium
GAATCGCCTCTTTCCAGGATGGAGATTAGGGGATTGGCACGAGCGAGCATGAGCAGGAACATCTGGGCCATGAAGGTCTTCCCGCCGCCGCTCTTCGCCATGATCAGCATGTTGGCGTCACCGAGCGAGGGGTCGAAGGGCGAGAAGGGAATCAACTGCCGCTGCGGCGTCTCGAAGAGCATTAACGGTGAGTGTGGGGTGCCTTGCCAGGGAACTTCGAGGGGCAGGAGGTCCGCGGCATGGAGTGTGAGCTGGGGAATCTCCCGCTTATTGTCGCCGCCCATGGCGGGGAGGCTCCCGAAATAGAGCCGCTTCTGCGCCAGCATCTCCGGAATTCCCCGTGCCCCGTTCATCCGTGCGAGCGCGTGGAGCACGCTTTGCCGACGGTCCGAAAGGATCCGTTCCGCTTCTTCCCGATCGACGCGGGTCCAGATGGGCTTGGAAGTCCGGACTCCGATGATCAGGCTCGCCTCACAGACCTTGAGCGAACTCGAAATGACCTTCTTCAAAACCTCGACTAACTGCTCTTCTGCCACTTGGGCGTCCACGTTCAGCCGGAAGCCGCCGTGGATGTCGCGTTGCGCCGCCATCATCTTCCGCAACCGCGATTTGAACTGCTTCTGAACCTTGGCTTGGTCGGGGAGCGTCAGCTCGAGATTCACGACCAGCGGGAAGGGCAGATTCAAAAGCTCGCGCAGCATCCCGGGGAAAGTGGCGTCCGGGAGATCCTTCAAGCTGATGAATGAGTACAGCAGACTGCCGATCTTGAGGTGGTCGTCGGCTTCATCCTCCACGTTGACGTTGGCGGCCTGGCTGCGGGCGCTATCGTACATGAGCTGCTTTTCGGGAGGCATGAGAGGAACGGTGTCTTGGGACAGGGGATTGAGCGCGCGCTTGATTTCAAGGAACAGCTGCTCGTGGGTCATCCGCCGCACCCCCATGCCCGATGAATGCAGGGTCGCCTCAACTCCCGACATCAGGCTGTTGAACTCCGCCAGAAGGTCTTCGTGCTCCCGCCGCGTCCGCTCGATGCACTTGCCGGCTGCGAGGCTCCATTTGGNNGAAATAGGCATGCAAAAGGTGACGCACATAGTCTCCGGCGCCATCGCGTTTCCGCCAGACGAGCTGATGTTCCCGATCGATGGCCTGAAGAATCGCGCTCGGATTCCGCTGCTCCCGGTAGTGACGGTCGAGCAGGTCTCCCACCCCTTCCGTAATCTCAAACCGTATTTGCATGCGTAGGGAGCGCTCCGGAAGCGAACGGATCAAGGCTTCGACAACCTGCTTGTTGCGGTTGCGCTCCTCATCGCTCGCATACAGTGCGGCAAGCCCACCGAGTTCATAGGCTGCGACAAACGATCCATCCACCTGGATCGCCACGTTGTCGAGCAAGTCTCGGATTCTTAGTTGCTCGCATAGGGCGGGAGCATCGAGAAACCGTTCGTACTCTTCCAAGGTGATGGGCATCATTCATCTCCGTACTTGATGTATGGACTCGCAAGTTGTGTGTCGCGATCGAGCCCCGAGTAGACATGCGGCTTGGTGTGAAATTGCACCCAATCGAGGAGATACCCTCGCTGCTTGCCGTACTTGAAAAGCATGAGGGCGGGAATACTCAGTACCGGAACGAGGTATTGAATGACCATGTTCATCGGCAGGCCGAACATCTCCCGGTGCAGGAAGCGTCCCAGCACGTTCGAGACAACCGCCAAGGCGAGAATCGCGAAGAGGTCCTCGGCTTCGAGACCGAGAAAGGTGACTCGCGTTCTGAGGTTGCGCTGCACGGGAGTGACATCAAGAGCCATACGTGAACCTCCGGTTTTAAATGCCTCGTTCGCGAGCGCCCTTGACCCTCTAGGACACGCCCCCCGTCCCGTGGGCGACAAAGTATTCGGCCAGGCGCAGGAGGCCGGAAAGCAGCAGGCACAAGCCTGCCGAAAGAAAGTGCCGCTGCCAGTTGCTGGTTTGGTGAATGCGCATGCCCGACGCTAAGGACACTCCGCCCGCGGCCACTTCAAGACCCGCATAGAGCGGCATGATGACGTTCGCGATCCAGTTCACCAGCGTGACGAGTGAAACCCAATACACGTCGGGGTCGTTCCAGCTCCTCTGCCGGGTGAAGGTCTCTAGTGCTCTCACCAGGCCCGACCCCATCAGGCACAGAAAGCCTCCGTACATCGCTGGGTAGTGCGCGAGCCCTCGCGAGAAGCGCACGACCGCGATGACGAAGAACAATCCCGCGAGCGTGGGCAGGATGACGTTTCCAACCCAATTGGTCAGGTTCAGGATGCCATTCGAAAAGGACACGTCCGTTCCTCCCCTATTGCGCCATGGCTTGGAGCAAGGCCCACAAGCCCGACACGCACAACAATGCAAGTGACACGCCGACGAGTCGCATCGCCGGTTTTCCCAAAGCAAATTTGATAATCGC
>PMYF01000492.1:0-5066 GCA_003171295.1 Acidobacteriota bacterium
ATCTTGAACTTCCAATCGGATCGGCATACACTGCGAGGCATGAAGGGACAATCCCTGCAAGGTTGCGCTGATCGTTTGGAAGAATTCTTGAGGAAACTCTTGGCTCCGATGGGGCGATCGGAACGACGTCAGCACGGATCGCTCTACGTACAAGGGCTGCTGTTGGACGGAGAAAGGAAGTCCATCGAACCGTTGGCGAATCGCGTGCCGGGAGGGAATGTTCAAGCCCTGCAACAATTCGTGGGGCAGAGCCCCTGGGCCTGGGATCCGGTGCGCCGCCTGCTGGGGCAGCGGATGCAGGAAGCGTTGCTGCCCACGTCCGGTTGGATCGTGGACGACAGTGGGTTTGCCAAGCAAGGAACCGCCTCGGTGGGTGTGGCCCGACAGTATTCGGGAACGCTGGGCAAGGTGGGCAACTGCCAAGTCGCAGTTTCGATTCACTTGACCACGGAGCAGGAAAGCATGCCCTTGGATTGGGCGCTGTATCTTCCCCAAGCTTGGATCGATGACCCGGAACGTTGCCGCCAGGCGGGGGTTCCGGAAAGCACTCCGTTTCGGACGAAGCCGGAGCTGGCTTTGGAATTGATCGATCGCCTTCTGCAATGGGGGTTGAGCCCGCAGCCGGTGTTGGCCGATATCGCTTACGGGAACAACACGGACTTTCGCCAGGGGGTGGTGGATCGCCAGCTGACTTACGTCGTGGGCGTAGAATCCAATACGGGGGTTTGGGAGAAGCCGACGCGGCGAGTCCAAGCGCGGCGGCGTCCCGGCCAGGGGCGGCCCCGGCGGCCATATGACCGAGGTCAGCCGAGGGCTCTGTCCGCGCTGGCCGCGGCCTTGCCGTCCAGCGCTTGGCATACCGTCCGTTGGAGAGAGGGAAGCCGGGGGCCACAGCAGAGTCGGTTTGCCACTTGCCGGGCGCAGCCGGCCCACGGGCACGCTCACGACCGAGCCGAACTGCCGCCCGTCTGGGTGCTGATGGAGTGGCCCGTGGAGAGCGCAGCTCCCACCCACTACTGGTTCTCCAACTTGGGCGAGGATCTCTCGCTGCCACGGCTGGTCCAACTGGCCAAGTTGCGCTGGCGAGTGGAGCAGAATTACCAGCAGCTGAAAGAGGAATTGGGGCTGGACCACTACGAAGGGCGCGGCTGGCAAGGTTGGCACCATCATGTGACTCTGGTGTGCTTGGCGTATGCTTTCTTGCTTCTGGAGAGGCAGCACCGTAAAAAAAACTTCACTTCTGACTTTGCCTGAAGTTCGGCGNNGTGAAAGAGTAGTGAAAAAGAAGCTCAGTACTTAACGTAGTAGTACTAGCGGGTGCTCTCGTCTCCTTTATTATCGCAGCGGCAAGGCAGGGCTTGCGGCCTGCGGCTTTCTCTCCCATCATGCCAGGCGCCGGAGAGTTCCCCAGCGATCCGGATGGCAGGAGATGAGCTGCCCGCTTTGGCTGGGCTGGCTTCCGTGACGTTTGACCCAGCGGTACGCCGCAAGGGAATTCTTCCAGAAGAACTTCTCAGCTACATCGGCGCCCTTGGCGGCGAAATACGCGCGGACTAGACTCAGCACCTGTGAATATGACCCCCAGTTATCACTGTTCGGCCAATCGCTGCCATACATGAGGCGGTCTGGACCGAATATCTCATACACCTCATCCAGTGTGGCGCGGTAGAAATTCAGGTCAACCGGGACCTGAGCGCCAACCCGGCGAAGGACCTCCGAGACCTTGACATAGACTTGAGGCCGTCTCCCCAGCTCTCGCAGATTCGCCTGGAGGGCACTGCGGGCCGGCAATTCCGTAGGCACCTCCATTTGGGGGAGGTGGTCGATCACCACCCGCAAGCTGGGAACCTGGTCTGTGAGCCGCACCATCGCCGTGATCAAAGCGGGGTCAGGATTGGCCGTATCCATCTCCAGGCCGGCCTCTGCCAGAGCCTCAAGGTCGGAGATGAATTCCCTTCGAGAGAGCTGGTCACCGATATTCCTGCTCCACAGGTTTCCGTATCTTATGCCACGAAACAAGGGGTTCCGGTGGAATCTCTCCAAATGCTTGCGGAAGTCCGGCGTACCTGGTTCGAGGTTGCCCACGGTGCCGACAATTATCGTGTCTTGCGCGGCGATGTCCAGAACCCACTGGTTGTCTCCCAGCCAGGGGCTGCATTCAACCTCAATCGCACCGACTATACCCAGTCCTGTTGTGACCTTCCGATACCGGTCAGGCAGTGCGGGTTGGTACAGAGTCGCATCATCCTTGTCAGGCCAGGGCACGCCCTGCGGGCGTCGCGGGTCGAAAAGATGAATGTGGGTGTCAATGATCGGCAGGGGGGCGGCGGGTGTGGCTACAGCCAGACCCGCGATCCCGGCCGCTATGCCCAGAAACGATCTTCGATTCATAACGGCAATTCTACCATCCCCCTTCATCCTCCGTTAGCCGGTAGCATAGCGCCCGCCCGTGGCCGCAACCAAACATGACGCGGGGTCTTGTAGGGCTGGCTGCCCCAAGGGGTGGCCCTACAAATGGAGGGGCGGTTCGCGAACCGCCCCCACCTTTCCCAATATTCTTGCACGGTTCGCTCTGCGTTGGGGTAGCGCCGATCCCGCAGGGTGGGACCAGCACGCTGGGGAAACCACCAAACTACCGACCTAAAGGTCGGCGCTATGAGCGCAGCAAGGAGCGGTAGCGCAGTTCTGAGCGCGCGGGGAAGGCGTGGGCGAAGTTTTTGATTTTCTCTACGATACCGTCGACGTCCAGGCCGAACTTGGCATGCAGCAGATTCGGCGCGCCGTGGGGGATGATCCGGTCGGGGACGGCGATGCGCAGAATGCTGGCGGGGATTTTCCGGTCCTGCAACAGGGTCGCGACGCTGGAGCCAAAACCTCCGGCCTCCGTACCCTCCTCCGCCGTCACTAGGAACTGCTTCTCCGCCGCCAGGCAGCAGATCAACTCTTCGTCCAAGGGTTTCATGAACCGCGCGTTGATGACCGTGGCTTGGATGCCCAGGGCGTCCAGTCGGGTCGCCGCTTCCAGACACGGATAGACCATGGCGCCCAAGGCCAGGATGCCAATATCGGAGCCTTCGCGCAGGATCTCGCCCTTCCCGGTTTCCAGGGTCTTGAAATCAGCATCCATGGTGACGCCGATGCCGTTGCTGCGCGGAAACCGGATGGCCGCGGGCGCCTTCAGGCGGATTGCGGTGTAGAGCATGTGGCGCAATTCGTTTTCGTCTTTCGGGGCCATCACGACCATTCCCGGCAGGGCGGAGAGATAAACCAGGTCATAGAGCCCGTGGTGCGTAGGCCCATCCGCGCCCACCAGGCCGCCGCGGTCGAGGACAAAAGTTACCGGCGCGCTCATCAGACAGGTGTCATGCATCACCTGGTCAAAGGCGCGTTGCAGGAAGGTGGAATAAATCGCCACCACGGGGCGCATCCCTTCGCAGGCCAGTCCCGTGGCAAAGGTTACGGCGTGTTGTTCAGCGATCCCCACGTCGAAGAACCGGTCGGGGAAGCGCCGGGAGAATTCGCTGAGGCCTGTACCCTCACTCATGGCGGCGGTGATTGCGACGACGCGCGGGTCTGTTTCCGCTATCTCGCAGATGGCCTTGCCGAATACGGCCGTGTAGCTCGGCGCCTGGGCGGGCGCTTTGTGGAAGGCGCCGGTGGAAACATCGAATTGAGTCACGCCGTGATATTTTATGGGCAGCTTTTCGGCGTGTGGGTAACCCTTGCCTTTCTGGGTCACGATGTGGACCAGGATAGGTCCCGGACGCTCCTTGGCCTTGGCCAGCACGTTCAGCAGATCATCCAGACTATGACCGTTGATCGGCCCGAGGTATTCGAAGCCCAGTTCTTCGAATACCAGGCCCGGGATCAGCATGCTCTTGGCGGACTCCATGAGGTCTTTCGAGAGTTTCAGGAGCCGCGGGCCCAGGCGCGGGACCGCACGAATCATCTTTTCGACTTCTTCCCTCAGGCGGTGATACGCCTGTCCGTGTACGATGCGGTTCAGGTACCCCGCGAAGGCGCCGACGTTGGGTGAGATGGACATCTTGTTGTCGTTCAGGACAACCAGCACTTTCTTCTTTAGCGTCCCGAGATTGTTGATCCCTTCCAGTTCCACTCCCGACGTGAGCCCGGCGTCTCCCACCACGGCCACCACGTGATAGTTCTCGCCCAGCAGATCGCGGGCCACGGCCATGCCCAAAGCCCCTGAAATCGCGGTTCCGGCGTGAGCGACGTTGAAGGTATCGTAAGGGCTCTCATCCCGAACCGGGAAACCGGAGATTCCCCCGTACTGGCGAATGGTGGGGAACCGGTCCCGGCGGCCGGTCAGGATTTTGTGCCCGTAGGCCTGATGGCCGACATCCCACACGATCTTGTCGCGCGGCGTGTCAAACAAGTAGTGCAGCGCGATGGTCAGTTCCACAGCCCCCAGGCTCGAGGCCAGGTGCCCGCCGATCTTGGCAATGACCGAGATCATGTAATCGCGCAATTCTTCCGCGACGATGGGGAGGTCCTGTCTCGGGACCTTCTTCAAGTCGGCCGGCGAGTCGATGCTCGTCAGGTACTTATAATCCATCAGGAAGTCCTCACAATGAGGTATTGAGCAATGCCTTGTAGAATTCGGGCGCCTTCGCCGTAAGGTTCCAGTGCCGCGCAGGCCTCGGCGACCGAGCGAGAGGCAACCTGCTTGGACAACTCGATTCCATGAAGTGCGGGGTAGGTGGCCTTGTGCTGTTGCGCGTCTTTGCCGATCGTTTTGCCGAGCTCCGCCTGGGATCCAAGCACATCGAGCAAGTCATCAACAATCTGAAAAGCTAGCCCGATCTTCTCCCCGTAGGTCGTCACGCGCGCCACGTCGTCCTCGCTCGCTTGCGCGCAGATGGCGCCCGCGCGGGCCGCCATTCGAATGAAGGCTCCGGTCTTGGCCGAATGAATGTAGTCGAGCGTGGCGGAGTCGCTGGTCCGGTCGGTCGTTTCCATATCGATGACTTGTCCGCCCACCATCCCTTTCTGAGTCCCGATGGCATGCGCCAGTTCGTGGATGATCCGCAACTGGCAGGCCGCCG
>PMYF01000492.1:5088-10053 GCA_003171295.1 Acidobacteriota bacterium
GCCGGCAAATCGTCGTGAATCAGCGAATAGGTATGGATCAGTTCCAGAGCGCTGCCCAGCCGGAGCAGGATCTTCTCGTCGCCCCCGAACAGGCGCCCCACTTCCAGGCACAAGGCCGGCCGCAGGCGCTTCCCGCCGGCGAAGACGGAATAGCGCATGGCCTTGTGAATAGTCGGGGGATACTGCTCAGCCGATGGAAGTACCAGGTCGAGTTCCGCATCGACGCGGGAGGCCACCTGCTCAAGATGGTACCGAACTGCTTCCGGGGAAATGGGGTTCATGGTTTTGGAGGAGCATGGGCAGACTGCCCAAATGCACCGCCAGCGCTTGCCCTGAGCCCGTTGCGGAGGGCGCAGGGATGAGCATGCTAGGTGCGGCTCGACTCCGTCTCCTCCGGCTCAAAGGGTTCGGCTACGACCTTTCCCCCGGCTTTCTTGGTCAAAATCTCGATTCGCCCTTCCGCTGCTTCCAGTTGCGCGTGGCAGGACTCGGAAAGCTTCATCCCTTCCTCGTAGAGCTGCAGGGCTTTTTCGAGTGGGACGTCAGCGTCTTCCAATTGCTGCACAATGGCATCCAGGCGCTCCAAGTTCTTCTCGAACGGCTCTGGCTTATCGGACTTCCCGGGTTGAGGCATGGCCGTTTCCTTTCCCAGACCCATCGTGTCGTGCCCGTGGTCACATTCAGAGGAGGCGCCCAGGCATGCTCATCCTGAGGATTGGCAGCGCCACCTTTCCTCATCGTGGCCAATTGATTAATCTTATCATGGTTGGCGGGCAGACGTTGGCGCCCGGTCTCGACCGAGCGCCTCTGCGACCTCGACGGCCAGGGCATACCGGCCGAAGGGCGCCGCAATCTGTACTCCTTGAACCTGCGAACGGATTTCCAGCAACGTTTCCTGAGCAATCTTCAGCCCTTCCAAGCGAGCGCGTTCCCCCGCATCGGCCCTGCGCATGCGCTCCATGACGGTGGGCGGAACGGAAATCCCCGGCACTTCGTTGTTCATGAATTCCGCGTTGCGGAAACTGGTGAGCGGCCAGATGCCCGCGATCACGGGAAGGCGCGGCGCGAAGTTCCTGGCCCGCTCCAGGAACTTCCTCAGTTGTTCGACGTCGAAGATGGGTTGCGTGACGGCGAAATCCGCTCCCGCTTCGACTTTGCGTTGGAAGCGCCGAAGTTCTTCCTCCTGGTTCACCGCGTAGGGATTGACGCTCGCNNCCCGATGGCGTCAACTTCAAACACCGCAGTCTCGAGCAGAGTCGAATATTGCGCGGTATCCCGCGTCAGCGCCAGGAGATTGCGCAGGCCAAGCGCATGGGCTCCCAGCAGATCGGACTGGATGGTCAGAACGTTGCGGTCGCGGGAGCTGTAGTGCAGCAGAACCTCAATGCCTGCATGCCGTTCGAGCAAGGCGGCAAGCGCCATAGCGCTCATGCGCGCCGTGGCGCCGGAACCGTCGGGGATGTTGACGGCGTCAACACCATGCTCCGCGAGGTATTGCGCGCCCTCGACTTCCTTGGTCGCATCGCATCCTTTGGGAGGAACAACCTCCACCAGGACGGGAAACTCCTGCCGCGCCAACTTCTCGGCCAGGCGCGAGCGGCTGGCCATCGGGACCGGTTCCTGCGTCCGGCCGGGCCGCGCCACGACCTCTACGGCCGTGCGGGATCGTTGCGGGTTCAGGGAGCGCACCGCGGCTTTGATGGCCTTGATGTGTTCCGGAGTCGTTCCGCAGCAGCCTCCCACCAGGCGGGCGCCGGTCTGGATAAACCGCGTCGCGTAGCTGGCCATGTATTCGGGCGAGCAAAGATAAAGGTTGCGGCCTTCCACGGTTCGCGGCATCCCGGCATTGGGCTGCGCCGAAAGCTTCTTCTCCGTGACCGCCGCGATTCGCTCCAGCGCCTCATGTACCGCGGCGGGGCCCACGCTGCAGTTCACGCCGATGAGGTCGGCGCCCCACGCATCGAGCGCGCGCGCAAAATCCTCCGGCAGCGCGCCCGTGGGGGTGCTGCCATCGTCCTGGACAGTCATCTGAACGACGACCGGAACCTGGCCTACCTCTCGCGCGGCCAGCAAAGCTTGGTGAGCTTCATTTAAGTCCATCATCGTCTCGACGATGATCAAATCGACGCCGCCTTCCACTAGAGCGGCAATCTGCTCGCGAAACGCGGCAAGGGCATCCTCCCGGGAGGTCGAGCCCAACGGTTCCAGACGAATCCCCAGCGGGCCGACGGCTCCCGCCACGTAGAGGTCCGCGCCAGCTGCCTCCCTCGCCAGGCGGGCGGCCGCCAGGTTGATTTCCCGAACT
This sequence comes from Acidobacteriota bacterium, assembly GCA_003171295.1. GTDB lineage: Bacteria > Acidobacteriota > Terriglobia > UBA7540 > UBA7540 > Bog-366. The sequence goes on from PMYF01000492.1 coordinate 7,394, forward strand.
TTTCCCCCCAGGTCGAACTTTTCCAGGCGATATCGGTTGGCCCCGAACGTATTCGTCTCAATGACCTCTGCCCCTGCCTTGAGGTAGGCCAGATGGACCTCCTTGACAAGCTGCGGCATGGTCAGGTTCAGCTCGTCGTAGCAACGGTTCAGAGAGATGCCTTTCGAATACAGCATCGTCCCCATGGCCCCGTCGCAGACCAAGGCCCGTTTATCGATTCTCTCGAGAAAAGGTTCGCGCATCCCTTGACTAGTTTAGCATATCCACCCGCACGCGCGGGATGGTGCAAAATCGCCGGTAGTAACTCATTTTGAAGCGGACAGGCCTCAGCCTTGTTCCCCGAAGGGGAGCAACATCATCAGCCGTAGGTGAAACCTACGGNNCTGACGGGGCCGAACCGTTCGACCCCGTCAGGGTCGAAGAGATTCTCTTCATTGCCCTCCCGATCCGTAGGTTTCACTTACGGCTGATGATGTTCCTCCCCTGCGGGGAGGGCCGAGGGGGCGGTGGGCCGCGTCCGGCTGGGTCATCAATCATGAAGAGGATCGCGTCTCGCTTGTGGCAAACTGAGACGCTACCAAATCGCCACTATGGTACACATCACTGCATTTGCTTGCGAGAGGAAGGCCGTGCAATAACGGACGGTCCCGGAATCTGCTTCGTAGAATACCCGACTTCGGGCATAATCACGAAAGCTGTGGCCGATTCGATTTTCCACCTTTTGTCTGATTTCTTTGCCCGCTACGGGTACTGGGTAATCTTCTTCGGCGTTATGTTGGAAAACGCNNGGCTTGCCCATCCCAGGTGAGACGGTACTTCTGTTTGCAGGGTTTCTTGCCTATCACGGCAAGATCGGGCTGCTGCCGGCGATTCTTACCGCGATTGCCGGCGCCACCCTGGGCGATAGTCTCGGTTTCTGGCTGGGGCGGTACGGCGGCACGGCCTTCGTCAATCGTTTCCTGCGGCGGATTGCCTGGGTCGCAAAGCGCTACGACGGCGCGCAGAAACTATTCGTAAAGTATGGGCCATGGGCCGTTTTCACGGCGCGCTTCATCACGGGCCTCCGGGTGTTTTCCGGAATACTGGCCGGCGTGCTGCAGATGCCTTACTGGCGCTTTCTGTTATTCAATTTCACCGGAGCGGTCGCGTGGGCAATGACCATCGGCTGCGTCGGTTTCTTTTTCGGAAGCAACTGGGATCGACTGGCCAGGTTGCTCATACAACTGGATCGATTTACGCTGGCCGTCGTGGGGGTAGGCGGGGTGGTCCTGTTCCTGGTTTACCTGTTCCGGCGGAAGAAAACCTGCTGAGGGGCTGCGGAGTCTGCGGAAAAACCGCCAAAGGTGTCATCCTGAGGAGCCGCAGGTGACGAAGGACCTCTGCATTTGCCCGATTCTACAAATGCAGGGGTTCTTCGCTTCGCTCAGAATGACAGTGCCTACGAGTTTCTCCACAGCCCGTGCAGCCCATCATTTTCCCATTCTTTTCAAGTCTTCCTTGGCAGCTTTGTAGTTCGGCCGGAGCTGGAGGGCGGTTTCAATTTCNNCCCTCGGCTCGCGGGAACTCCTTGCCAATTTCCAGCAGGGCATGGGCAGCTTCATAGAAGGGACGCAGGTCATCCGGGACGTTCTTCTCGGAGGCAACCAGGATTGCCTGCAGGTCGCTCCAGCGTTCCTGCAGGACGAAAACGCGCGCCAGAATCCACCCGGCATCAGCTCGCGACGGATCAAGTTGCCAGGCCTGCTGGGCATATTTAGTGGCAGTGTCGAGTTTCAGATGGGGAGGGGAACTGCAGAATTGCGCGAGTAGCGTGAGGGCACGGTAGCTCTTCGGGTCTGCTTCCACAGCCTTCAGGTAATTGGCCTCAACTTCTGCTGGATTCTTTTCGAGTTCCGCGAGTTCAGCGTGGGCAAGATATCCCTCGCTGGGATTAAGGCTGGCTATCTCTTTGGCTAGGGCGCGCGCCTGGGTTTTGTCCCCACCCATCAAACCGGGCGCCTGAAACTTAAACTGCATCATGGAATCCAGCGCTTCCAGATTCTTGGGGTCGAGATTCAGGGCGATTTCAACTTCCTTTCGAAACTTTACCGCCAGCGATCCCGCTGCGAACATGCTGGCCCGGGCCGCCATTTCGCCATAAATCTGGCCCAATTTCAGGTGGTAGTTGGAATTCTTGCCGTCCAGTTCGACGGCGCGCTGGGCCAGCGGCAAAGCGCCGTCGAAGTCCCTAAACGCCATGTCCACTTGCGCCAGCAGATAGGCGCCCTGGGGATCCTGCGGATGGGCTTTGAGCTGAGGCTCGAGAATAGCGCGCGCCCTCTTCCAGTGACCGGCTTGGATAAGGGCTTGCGCGCCGTCGCTGGGAGAGTTAGCGGCGCGGGCGACTGCGACGGCGAGCACGGCCAGAGCCGGTACCGAGGCAATCGCAGCCAGAAGGGATACGGATGTTCCTCTATGCATTCGGAGCTGTAGTTTAGCAGAGTACTGAAGAACATGTAGCGGCGACGTAACCTGTCCCGATTTCATCGGGACGTCGCCACCGCCGGATTGATCCCGTTGCCGTGATGGCGATATAAAACCAGGCTTGTCCAAATTACGCTCGATCCGGCGGCCGGCAACTTGCGGCTCCGCCGCGCTCAGCGCTCGAATAGTTGGCGAAT
>PMYF01000794.1 GCA_003171295.1 Acidobacteriota bacterium
ATTTTCAAAGGTTGATTCTATAAGAATCAAGCGAGGGCGGCAACGAGGTTCGGAGATCCGGGGTCAGCGCAATGTCTCCTCCCTTCCCAACTGCGAACTCATCCCGCCACACTCGACCTCGATCATCGCGGCTTTCGGCCGCAGAAGCGGAACCTTTGTGGGTTAGCTTCAATGCAGATTTCTTCAAAACCCGCAGCCGCCAGGCGAGCTTGGAATGTTTGGGGATCGACAGGGACCAGGGTGTCCCAGATGTGAATGAGGCGCATAAAAGAGCTCGTCCGGCTGTCCACACCCGCGAACACGCTGCCGGGCTTGAGCACTCGAAAAACCTCTCGTAGCAGCTTGTTTTGCAGGTCGGGAGAGGGCACGTGGTGGAGCATGGTGCAGCAGATGGCGCCCGTGAATTGCGCATCGCCGAAACGCATGACGGTGGCATCACCCTGGATAACCGTCACATTACTGCCCCGCATTCTGGCCGTCAGGGCATCTGCGAGCGCCGGATCGATCTCAAGCGCGGTGAGGTGCGGGATGCGCGGACGCAGGATGTCCGTGGTGAGCCCGGGGCCGGGTCCCACTTCCAGAACTTCTGGCCCCAGGTCCACACGGTTCAGAACCCAGGGCATGACAGTCTCTTCCAATTCCTTGCGCCAACCGGCCGAGCGGCACAGCCAGCGATGAATGCGATTCATGTAGGGGACCCTCCGGAACCGAGCAACCCGACCTGTAGTTTCCTGCCACCGGCGGAAGATCGGCGAGACATGTCAGGGATTGCCCTGGGCGGCCGTGAGGAGTGAAAGAATCTGCCGCAAGCTTTCGGGAAACTGCGCGCCGAGCAGAGCCATGAGTGGGACGGCGACATACAGGAGTGTTCTTAGCACCAGCTCACGGCTCAGGTTGATTTGACCGGGGTTGGTGTCGTTCAAAAGGCTCAAGACAGTGTCCCGATCCATCTGCACGAAGATCCAAAACACCGTCGCGATAAAAGACAAGATAACAACCCAATTGAAAAACAGGAATTCGTTTCTCGGCTGAAATGGGTACGAAGTGACTGCCAGGAGCATAAGTAACAGGCCCGTCAGAACGAAGTACCCAAGGTTTTGAAGGGAAGGAAAGACGACCGCCAGGAAGTTTATAATCCGGCCGACGACGAATTCCTCAGCCTGGTTGAAGAATTCTTTTGCTCCCGGTGTCGGATTCAAAGGCGCGCTTTCCGTGGGATCAGAAATCCAGGATTTTTCCATCGGGGTTCCCAGAGTTTGCAGGAACCGCGAGAGGGTGTTCTGGGCACGGGCACGAGACTCGAGAGAGAGCCGCCAATTTCCCGTGACGCGACTGGCACGTTTCTTGCGGTCTGGCTCCGGCAGTGAGCGGGCGTTGGCTTGCGAACCCTCGGTCCACTGCAGTCTGAGAGCTTCGGATAGGTGCGCTTCAGCATCGTGCACCTGAGCTATCCATTCGGGAATCGACTGCCGGAGGACTTTGCGCAAGTCGGCCTCCGTGTCTGCCGCCTGAGCCAGCGTCTTGGCGGTTCGCAGCAATCGGCCCGCCTGGTCCACGGAGGACTCCAACGCGGCAAAGATCGAGGGCGGGTGGGTAAGATTCATTTTTGCGAGACGCGGGAAAGATTCCCGGTAGCGCTTGTAAGCGCCGAGCATCGGATGCCAGGAAAGCCGTTGCAGTAATACGTGCAGACTCCGCCAGGTAAGAACCAAGCGAATGAATTCCAAGAGCAGGGCCCAATAAACAACGAAGAACGTGGCCTCGAATAACCAGTAGAAGGGCCGTGGCTCCAGGGCCCGGACCAGGCGCGTGTTGAAGAAGTAGTGCCCAATTAGCAACGCCACAGCGATCAGCAACGCGTACGCCTTCAGGGACAATACCGACGAGCTCTCCAGCAGGTGCTTGATGTGGTTCTCCAGTTCCCACACGCCATTAAAGGAGCGAACCCGGAGTGACAAGAAACTGAGCCAGGAATGGGTATCCGCGTCTTCACCGGACGCCCGCAGGATGTCGATCATGCGAAGCCGGCGGAAGGAACACAGCGCCCACAGGCAAGCCGCCAGCGCGACCCAGAAAAGGGGCAATAGAGGCGAGAGCCCGCCCCCAAAGTCAAAGGACCGGAGATAGTTGAAGAGACCACTGACCGGGTATCTTTTCACGGTCGCGAGCCACCAGTTCACCAGAAGCCCGGCGAGAACGAAAACGAACAGACAAGCAAGAAGCGCGGACAGCACAATCTCGGGAGCGGAGCCGCGCTGGTCGGAGGGCGCTGAGAGGAAGGCTGCCAGGAGTGCCCCCATGGCCAACAGCAGCAGCAGAATCGTCACAGCCGAAATCCCGATAGCGACTTTGGGAGTGAGGGTGGTTTGAACACTGCTACCCAACTCGCTCCCTGCCATAAGGGGCAGGCAAAAGTCTGCTACCACGACGATGTAAAGTGCCGACAAGCTCGCACAACAACAAAGCAGAAACAGGCGGCATTCCGACCAATACGCCGGTGAGGCGGTATCACCCAGGAAGATAGAAATCCGATCCGCTCCCCGCTTCTTGGATCGCCGGTATTGGCTAATAAGCAGCAGTGAAAAGGTGGAGAGAATGAGGCTGGAGCCAATAACCAGGACAACGGAATCCTCCGTATAGATTCCACCGCCCACGTTGGGCTTTCCCGCGCCTTCAAGCTTCGGGTCTTGCGCCCCGATCGTGGAAAGAGGTGAAAACGTATAGTTGTCCCTGTCTTCCCACCTTAACAAGGAAACCGGGAGGGTTTCTCCGTTTCCAACCGCTGTCACCCAGAGCGCCGGTTTGTGTGTCGCCGGCTGCTGGGCCATGGCGGGCGTCGGCAAGGGTTTTCCGTAATCGACCATCTTGCCATCCTGATGTAACAGGGCCAAGGTCGCATTGTAGACTCCCTCCGCAGCCTGGTTGGAAAACTGGAGACGGGTTTCGCCACCCCGGTAGGGATAAGTCCATAGCTGTTCGAGATTGAAGAGCGGATAGGGAGTAATAATGATCATGCCGCGCGTGAACTCATTCACTCCCGGATAGGCGTATAGGAGATCCGAGTTAATGGTGAAGAGCACCGTGGCGGGACAGTGCTGGCGGACTTCTCGGGCAAGGAAGGTGGCATCACGCACGTCCGTGGCAACAATTCCGACATAGGTGTACTGTTCGCGGGCAATCGTGGAGAGAAGGTTGGAGAGCGTCAATTCTGCAGACCGGACACTTAAATCTGAAAAGGAGGGAAGCACCTCACGGGGCTCAGCGGCGTCTTCCCGCAATAAGGGTACGGAGATCGGTTTGCCGCTCCTGGTTCCGGACGCGGTTTGTTCCTGCTGAAGTGTTCCTTTATCGGATGCCGTGCGCAAGCGCGAAATGTGCATCGGGAACGGGAGGCTCAGTATCTCCGGGACACTTCGCGAATCCCCGCAACCCAATTGTGCTTGCCCGTTTCCCTCTTCCGGCGCGGCGAATTTATGCGTCAAGTTCTGCCCGTAAGCCGTGTTTCCTTCGGTGAGAATCGCAATCTTGCTATAGCCAAGCCGTTGAACGTAGCAGGCGACGGCATGAATCGTCTCATCATCTGGCGGCACGGTGGCTTGGAACGTCGTTTGACCCTGGCCAGCTTGGGAAAGCCAACGGGCGTCAATGGCCGTGGCCGTACCCGAAATGATTTCAAATCCTAAGTTGGAGATATGGCTGCGAGACTCAAGCCATCTGTCCAGCACGAAACGCAAGGAAATCGCCGAACCTGAAAAAGCCGGTCCCATCACCCGGAAAATGTCGGCCGATCCCAGGCTCGTTGTCTGGGGGAACAGGCGGGGCAGGGCAGCGTGATTGGGGTCCCAAGGATAGAACTGTGCCATCTGGTCGAGCGCGGAGAACATCGCTTGTTTGTGAATGCCCGTCGTGGGAGTTTCCCCTACCAGGAAGATGAACAAGAGCCTCCGGGCGCGCGGATCGCGGAAAAGGATCAGGCCCGGTTGAGACTCGTAGAGCGGTTGCTGCCAGGAGGGGGCGCCCTCAGTAACTCCATGATTTTTCTCCAGCCAGGGCAAGGCGAAACGGTCGAGCGCGTAACCGGCAGCCTCAGCGGCACTTTCGAGGGAATCAGCAAAGCTATCGAAAAAATGGGGTAGGCGGGAACTGACAGGATCAGGCACGGTGGCAATGAGAAATTCTATGCTATAAGGCCCACCGGAAGCGGCGCCAGAAGGATCAGCCCGACCGACCGCTTGGCTGAGAAGAAACTGCGCGACGAGATCCTGGGCACTCGGAAATCCCTGGCCAGCGCTTTTTTCCTTCAGGGGCTGCGACTTGTCCTTTGCAGCGCTGATGAGGGGCGACCTTTCCGATCCAGGGGCCCGGATTGCTGCAGTAAGCGGGTACAGGACTGCCAGTGCGGCGAAAAGAGTAACCAGGAGCGGCGCAGAATTTGGAGTTTTCATGGCTCAAGTCTGGAGCTGGGGTCACCTCACGTGAGCCGAAGACTCGACCGGGGTGCACCCAGCACGGCGGAGGTTCTCCCGTGGGCCTGCATGACGGGCGGTCGAGAGAACGGAGGATAGAACATAGGCGCTTTCCTCACCGCGTGTCGCGAACGCCCCGGGACCGATGTCCCAGGGCACCAAGGCCTCTCATTCACGGAGCATGTTCCGGAAAAAACCGTTCAGAAGCCGATTGCCAGGATCATAAGTTTTCCTTGTTTTAGCGAAAAGCTTCCAGCGCTCTCCAAGGCCCTTCTGTGCCTGGGCGGGTGTGATTCTGGCAGTCTGGTTAAAGAGCGGGACCCCACCTTGGTTGCTACAGAGCTCGTTGTAGGCATCCAGGAAGGTTTCCCACCCCGGATTCGCCGTGGAAACCGGATCTACGGTCATCGCGTTGCCATCGAAGGAATAGGACAGCAAGGATTCTTGATCTTTGGCCACCCGGTACCCAACGCTCAGCATGTTGGAGCGATATCCCTTCTGCTGGTAATAATCCCGTGAGAATTGGAAATACCCGGCGAGGGCGGCGGGAAAACGGTCCTCAGGAAATGCCCAGAAGCTGAAAGTGTAACGGCTATTGTTAGAAGGGACGGGGTAGCGAATCATTTGGTCGGTCGAGATGGTGTAGTCGTCGTGAATCAAGTTCGTAAGTTTGAAACGCCACATGGCGCAGAAACCATCGATGACCCCGTAACGAATGGTCTTATCTGGAATCTCCGCTTCAACCTGCCGGCAGAACGCTGGCCCCGCCGATCCCCACAGGTAGTTGCGCAGCGGCCAAATGATGCGATTGGCTTTTCCCGAAGCACCCGGGTTGTATTTTCGAAATTCGACGGTGATCAGATTGTCAAAGGGAAAGACGTAATACATCATGGACTCGTTGCGAGCGATAAGGTCTGGCAGCTTCTGGAGGAAATCTTCCAGGGTAAACGTTTCGTAGTAAACGGACATGGGCAGGATGGGGTGCACGCGGAGGGTGGCTTTGGTAATGATCCCGAGCAGCCCGTAACTGGACCTCACCAGTTGCAACAGTTCAGGCTGGCTCTCGTCCACCTCTAGAATGTCGCCGGAGGGAAGGACCATCTCGACCTTGGTAATATAAGACCCCACCTGGCCATATTCGCCCGGCATGGAAGCGTCCTTTGTTCCCGCACAGGCCGCACTTCCCACCGAGAGGTTGCCGATCTCCGTATTCACGTAAAACTGTTATCCGCGTTTCTCCAGTTCCTGAGCGATATCGATGTAAAGGGCTCCGGCTTGGGCCGTGACGGTGTCAGCCGTAATCTCCAAAATGCTGTTCAGCTTGGACATCTTGATGAGGGTTCCGCCCTCTGCCACGCCGCAGGGGGCCGTGGAGTGGTTGGAGCCGACCGCTCGGACGGGGGAAGGATATTGGGCCGGGTCCCTCAGAATGGCAATGATGTCGTCGGTCGAGTTGGCTTCTACGACAACGGCCGGATTGGAAACCAAATCCCCAAACCAATTTGTGACAGTGGTTGGCGGCACAGATGTCCTCCTTTGTGAGTTCAGCCCTGGGTCACGATCTTGTGCGCCTGACAGGGCCATCAGACGGGCGGCGCTCCGGCCGGTTTATTCAATTTGGTACCACACTAGTGTCAAGTTGCAGAAATTCGTGACACATTTGAAACCACCGAGGTCATGCTGAGCGCAGCGAAGCATCTGCAGTTGTTTCCAAGGATTGGAAATGCAGATTCTTCGCTACGCTCAGAATGACACGCCATCGGATCTATCGCCTATTTCTGCAACTTGACACGAGCGAGGTTTCCCCTCAGGTGACAATTCGTGACCCCTCACCCCCACCCGCAAAACGTGGGGCCCCCTTCCCGCCCCGGCTGGCGATAACGCCGGAGGCGGTCCACCCTCTCCCCTAAGGAGAGGGCTGGAATACGCTGCATGTGAGCTACTTCCCCCCCTCGCGGATGGGAAGAGCAAGCGGGTCATATTCCACTTGAACGAACTGCGCGGTGAAGGCCATGAAGCGCATCCTGGCTTGTAATTGCAGGATCGGATCATCCGTGCCCGTCACCTGGAACGATGATAAGAAACTCACCAGGCTTCCCACTGCCGCGAGGTCCTCAAAGGTCCGGAACTTCAAGTAGGCGAGTCCGAGTTGAGTGTCGGGTTGGCCTTCCTTCATTTCATAGATATGGCAGTACAGCGTGGTGTAATCCTCGAGAACCTCCTGGATGCCACGCAAGCCCCCTCCACTATCCTTTTGCATGTACTTTCTTCCCTCGAGGTAGAAGCGCCTTCCATCCGGCCGGGAGAATTCGAGGTGATACCTCATTTCGGCTTCGCCGGTCGAGGCGTTTACCCCCAGGTAGTTGAACCGGCTGTATTGTGAATCGACCACGTAGCTGACCGGCCCTGCTCCCTGGAAGTTTCCGAAGGAGATGGAGCCCTCCAACTGGGTTTCGTGCTCCGGACCGTCAATGAACTCATTGATGTCGCGGGCCGTCATGTGAACGTCGAACTTGCAGTCCACTCCACCAGCGGGCGTCCCGGTTGCCGGAATGCGGTCTGCCAGAGTGAGGTCTCCCTGCCGGTCAGGGGTGTGCGTGGTGGCACCTTCAAAATACCAACCCACCATTTCTTCACTAAACGTCAAGCCCAGGCCGTCCGGGAGATAAACGTCCAGGAAAGGACTGAGAAGGCTCTCAGTGGGGAGCGCTTTCATGTCCGTTCGCGTCAGCATGTAATAGAAGCCGAAATTGCCGCCGGGGAGGGAGTGAAAGATGCCAAGTGCCGCGTTGCCCATAAAGGGAGACGTGGCGGGCGGAAGACCCGTGATGTATTCTCCGGCCATTAAGCTGTCGGAAACCTTGCGAATCTCATCGTGAAAAGGGGTGAAGTCGTTCAACTGAAAATGATCCTGGACGAAACTGGGCAGGACGAGGCCCTCCATTAAGCCCATGAGGAGGTAGCGGCTTTCCAGACGCCCGTCGGGTTTTGCATCGAAGCCCAGATAAGCCACTCCGCCGGCATGGTTCGCGTTGGAGATGACATCCATTCTCCAAACACCTTGAAGGTCCTGGCTGCTCGGAACAGTGCCGGCAGCGTAGAGTGCCTCGTGATCAGTCACCGTCATTTGCGCGAAGGTGTATTTCCGCGTCATGGGAAATGTGAACACTCGAGTCCCATTCGGATACTCTCCGAGATAGACGCGTCCGATCAAAAGGTCCTGGTTAATGACCTTGAAAATGTCGTAAAACCCGGTCCAGGGAGCGTCCAAGTACTTGAGCAGAATGTACTTGCCCGCTTCGAGCGTCCCCGCAGGCTTGCTGAGGTTGATTTCTTCCAAGCTGTTCCGCGCGTGGATGTGATCGTCGGTATCACTGGTAATGCCCGTGTAGTGGTCCCCATCCTTGTGGAATTCTTTCTTGAATCCAGTGAACAGCGCCGAGGACATTTCGTTCAAGATATGACCGGAAGGGAAGAAGCCCTTCCAGAATTGGTCGTTGCGGATTGTGCTTGAAGCCACGTCGATCTGAGGAGTTCCACCCTGGTTCAGGAGCGTGTCGATGCCAAGGGTTGTGCACCGTCTGAAAAGAGGCTCCAACTGAGCCTCGCTGTACTCCGAAACGGCCATCGCGTCGATGGTGGACAAGCTGACAGATTTGTTGGGTTGGGGGTAAGCATTCCCCTGGAGTGCCTGAATATTCCTCTCGACGGCCCGCTCGGTAAGCGCCGAAATAGTCAGGAAAGGATTTACGTTCAGTGCGGATGGGACGAGAGAGCCATCGCAAACGAAAAGTCCTTCGTGGACGCTCCCATCGCCCGAGAACACCCTGCCGAATTCGTCCGCGGCTCCATGTAGATAATCCTCTCCCAACGGGCATCCACCCAGAGGATGAGCTGTGACCAAATGCCGGGTCTTGAAAATGTCCCAGAGCGGGTTGGCGATGAAATTTGACTGCAAAGCACGCGCGTGGCGACGCAGCTCCTCGTTGATCCGAGTGAAGATGATTTCCCGCCCCGCACCATCCCATTCGATGTTCATACGCCCGTCCGACTCGTACCACGGGGCGTCAAAGGTCATTGTCCCGCGGGCGTCGTCATGTGCCATTACCAGATAAAACATGGTGTGGTTCAAGGCACCGTCAGCTCGGTAGGGGTGCAGAGGGTCGGAATCATTGAGGGTGCGCTGCCTCTGCGCAGTCTCGTTTCCCGCGACCGTATCCTCACCCCGCAGCAAAGCAAACCCCGCCTTTGCACCCAGGACATAGGCGCTCGGAAAAGACAGATCCTCAACGGTGATTCGGTCTTCGAGAGGAACGTTACCGTTATAGGAGATCGCGCTGACGATGGTGGGACCGGGCGGGATGGCTGCTCCGGCTTGCGGAGTCTTCAAGCCATACCCGAGCACGTTGGTAACCCACGCGCCGTTATAGGCCAGGCCGAAGAAATCTCCGTTGCCGCTGAATCCCGTGCCCAAAACCGGTGAAACGGAAAGGCCGTGCATTTCGGAGCGCAGCAGGATTTCCGGAGAATTGATTGCCCCGGCAGAGAGGACAACGTTCTTTGCGTCCAAAGTGAATGATTCAGAAGTGAGGTCGTCCGCGACGTGCCTCCCATGAATGCGCCAGCCACCTTCTGCAAGTTTCTCAATCCATTCAACTTTGGTCTGTGTATAGATCTCTGCTCCGGCGTTTTGGGCTATCGGGAGGTAGTTCATATAGAGCGTGTTCTTCGCACCCACGTTGCAGCCCGTTACACAATCGCCACAGTCGATGCAGGGCTTCTGCTCGACCCCATGGGGGTTCTTTCCATCCACGCCGAAATTCACGACGATATTCAGCGGGTACGCCTGGGTCCCGATTTCCACAGCACGGCGGTCCATCGCCTGCACTTTTGCCAATTGCATCGCTCGAGGATGGGGCCCCGCCGCAAGGATCTGGCGCGCCCGCTCGTAATAGGGCAAAAGCACGTCTCGCGTGACGGTTCGAGGCCAACTCGTCTGCTCGAAAACTTGCGCGTCTGGGATGATCGCAACGTTCGCATTGACGAGTGACGTGCCGCCCAGGCCAGACCCCTTGATTACCGAAATGTCCTTGTAGTTCAGGAATTCGTAGAGGCCCAGGGGATTGGTGTCATTGCGCTGGGCGCCCAATACGGTGTCAATTCGGTCTGGGAATGTGCCCACCGGCCATTCGCGGCCTCGCTCCAACAGGCAAATCGAGGGCTTGGGGGCAAGGTTTGCAGAAGCCAGCCTGGCTGCGAAGATGGCGCCGCCGTACCCCGACCCCACGATGATGTAGTCGTAGGTTTTTTTCCTATTTCCCCAGTCTGATCCCAGCATGTTCAACCCTTCTTTTCGAAGTGTGGTGGCGGTCATCGAGAAGCATGAGCCCCCGGTGAATTAATCCATAGCCGACCTCCTGACCAGTCTCCTGGCTGAGCAGGCAGGCTCATTGAACCCAGGCGGGGAGAGGTGATCTTCGACAGTCGCCCCGGACTACGGTTCGGAAGTATCGCGCCCCAGCAAATAATGACAGAACGTCGAGTACTAATTCGGTTAGGTTTGGTTTAGCCCTTTGGCTTCTATAAGAGAAGCAAACCTTTGGTACACCTTGGCATGAACAAAGTCAAGTAAAATGTCAATCGGCAATATCTGCCTTGACAAATCGCAACCGTTAGGATATACAATTCTCTACCCGATACCTTCTTTTGCAATTGTTATTCAGGGCGAATACCTGAGAACGCGAGACTTTCGATGAGCGGCAAGCCGCATTTCCCTAGTCTGAAGAGCTTCGTGATCTCTGCCCCTGTGCAGCGTGAAATGGACGCGCAGAGAGACGGCCCCCCCCAACGCATTCCGATAATCGTGTGTCTAAATGAGTCGGAGGAGCACCCCGAGTCCGGAGTGCAACCTTCAAAACAGAAGGTCAAGGATTTCCTAAGCGGTAAGAGTGATCCGGTGAGCGAAAGTGACTTCTACATCTTCGCTTCACTTCTGCCCGAAGACATCAAGAAACTTGCCGAACTCAAGCAATGGGTTTACCAGATCTGGAAGGACGAGACCACTTTCGCTCACCTGCTTAACTCCACGGATACGATTAAGGCGACATCTTGCTGGCGAACTTTCGACGCGCGGGGTAAGGGGATTACCTGGGCAGTCATGGATACCGGCATCCACGCTGAGCATCCGCACTTCGCAATTTTGAACACCGTCGACAAAAATCTCAGCCGGAATTTTTCAAGTTCCGACACGCTCGATGATCGCGACGGTCACGGGACGCATGTGGCGGGCATCATCGCCGGGATGGCCCCCGCCTGGACGGAAGGAAAGCCCTACCGCGCCGCGACCTTCATCGAGGAACAGGGGGAGAGTCCGCAGATTATCGATTTGACGGCGTGCCCGTCGGGTGTGGCGCCTCTCGCGAAGCTCGTCAACATCAAAGTCCTGAATGACGATGGGACGGGTTCGGCCTCGACGGCAATCCGTGGCCTGGAATACCTGCGCAAGCTGAACGATGTTGGCCTCAGCATCCGGGTGGACGGCGTGAACATGAGTTTGGGCTATCCCTTCGACCCGCAGAGCTACGGTTGCGGTTACAGTCCGCTTTGCCAGGAAGTGACCCGGGCGGTTGAATCCGGGCTGATCGTGGTTATCTCATGCGGCAACTGGGGATACGGCCGGGCCACACTCTCCACGGGAGAGCAGGCTGCGGTTGCCGTTGTCTCCTCCATTACCGATCCTGCCAACACCCAGGCGGCAATCTCGGTGGGGTCCGTCCACAAGACTAAGCCGCATCGGTACGGGGTTTCTTACTTTTCGTCGAAAGGACCCACGGCGGACGGGCGCATGAAACCGGACCTGGTCGCCCCCGGGGAGAAGATCCTCTCCTGTCACGCCCATCTGGAGCAGGGCTACGACTATAGGGAAGCGAGCGGCACCAGCGCCGCTGCCCCGCACGTTTCGGGGAGCATTGCAGCTTTTCTCTCGGGGCATGAGGAGTTCCGCGGTGACCCGGAGGCCGTGAAGGAAATCTTTCTCAAAACAGCAACGGACCTGGGTCGTGACCACGCCTATCAGGGGGCCGGCATGGTCGATCTGTTGCGAGCCATGATGGCAGTCTGATTAAGAAGGGAGGCCGGCTTATGGCGCGTTTCACGCAGTTTCACGATCCCGAACTCTCAATTTGGCAAGCCGCCGTGGGAGAGGTTGAGGCTCAGGCTGCCGCCGGCGGGCAGGTGGAGGACGTCGGAGCCCCTCGTGTGGCCGCCGGCCGACCCGACGACATGAGCTCGATGGCGGCCGAAGCCAGTGCGTACTGCCGCCAGGTGGATACGGGTACGCCCCTCACGGCGGCCGCCGGCGTTCACCCGGTAACAGAGGGATTGCTCCAAACGACCGGTTTCTGCTCGCTGACGGCGCTCAAGCTGGCCAAAGCAAAGATTCTTGGTAACCAAGCCGACGCGCAAAGGTATAAAGAGGAACTCGCCCAATTCGGCGACTGCGACCCGCGATATTCGGAAGCAGCCACAAAGTACGCGGAGTACTTTGTCGCCCAGCAAAAGCAGATCCCTTACATTGCCTATAAGAACCTGAGCGACTTCGTGATTGATGGCAAGCTCCCCGCCCAGGCCAAGGTGGCCATCGTTGGGGATTGGGGAACCGGTCAGGATGCAGCCAAGCTGGTGCTGAGGCAGATTGCGAACAAAGCCCCCGACGCAGTAATCCACCTGGGCGACATTTACTACGCCGGCACACAATTCGAAATCACCAACTACTTCCTGCAGCCGTGGAAGCAGATCCTGAACCTGGATGCCAGGCCTATCCCGACTTTTTCATTGGCCGGCAATCACGACATGTACTCCGGCGGCGGTCCCTATTATCAATTGATCCAGCAGCTCGGCCAGCCGGCCAGCTACTTCTGTTTGCGGAATGCCAATTGGCAGTTCGTGGCCATGGATACGGGCTACAATGACCACAATCCGGCAGGCGGCGGGGCAGGCGCCACTTACCTGCGCGATACAGAGGTCACGTGGCTAGCCGACAAGGTAAGGAATGCCGGCGCTCGCCACAGCATTCTGCTCTCACACCACCAGCTTTTTACCTCATTTGACTCGATCGACGGAAATGAGATCAACCTGCGGCTCTATTCGCAGGTCGCTCCCCTCTTGCCACAGGTGGCACTTTGGATTTGGGGCCACGAGCATGATTTCGTGGTCTACGACGCCTACAAGAATCTCGCGCGAAGTTGCTGTCTGGGCCATGGGGCGTTTCCGGTTGGCGTAGACGAATTGCCCACTCATCCGAAGTACGGCCAAGTGCCGCTGCTTAAGGATACTGACGGCGACGACATTCGCCTGGGGACAACCGGCGGAGTTTACAATCATGGCTACGCGATCATTGAACTCGACGGAGCTTCAGGCCACGTGTCGTATTACCAGGACAGTGACGAAGACAATCCCATGTTTCAGCAGTCCTTGACTTAGTGCTGTGCGCCCTGGGCTACGATCTTGCGCCCCTGACGGGGCTGTGACACGGTCGCCCGCAAGGAGGAGACTTTGTCAGCGACCTTCTGACTCATGACACTAGTTCACGGTGCGTGGGACTCTCCGGATCACTGTTATAACGCTGGGATTCAGCCCGGCAAGTACAGTTGTAACGGCGGGCTTTGGGCCAACCTAATTTCGCCATGAAAGGGCGGCGAGACAAGCAGAATAAAACGAGCTGAAAACGAGGAGGCTGTATGGGGCGCCTGTCGTCACCCATTGAGACCCTCAAGGAACATTACCCGGTGGTCGTCATCGGGTCCGGCTACGGCGCCGCAATCGCCGCTTCGCGGCTGGCGCGAGCCGGAAAACAGGTCTGCGTCCTTGAGCGGGGACGCGAGTTCCAGCCGGGCGAATACCCAAACCGTTCCACCGAGGCGGTCGCCGAAATACAAGCCCACTTGCCGGACTGCCCTCAAGTCGGCTCGCGCACGGGGCTCTACGACCTGCACGTTCACCCGAATATCAACGTATTTGTGGGCTGCGGCTTGGGTGGCACCTCGCTGGTAAATGCCAACGTGGCTCTAAGGGCCGAGCCTCGCGTCTTCGACGATGCGCGCTGGCCACGCGAACTTCGCAACCCGCAACCGGTGGACCGGACGGTCGAAAGCGATCATGCCACGCCGCTCGAGGAAGGCTACGCGCGCGCCGAGGAGATGCTCAAACCCACCCCCTATCCTCAGGGCTCCCCCGAACTTCCCAAGCTGCGTGCTCTCGAGGAGTCCGCCCAGCACCTGGGGCAGAAGTTTTACCGGCCACCCCTGAACGTCAACTTCTCGCTCGAAGGCGCGAACCACGTGGGGGTGGAGCAGCACCAATGCACGTACTGCGGCGATTGCGTTACGGGGTGCAACTACGGCGCCAAGAACACGCTCATTATGAATTACCTGCCTGACGCCTGGAACCATGGCGCCGAGATTTTCACGGAGGTCTCCGTACGCTGGATTGAGCGCAAAAACAACCAGTGGCTGGTGCAGTGTGAACTGCTGGGGGTGGGACGCCAGAAATTCAAGGCGCCGCTGGTTGCCGTCAGTGCCGACTTGGTGGTTCTGGGTGCAGGGGCGCTGGGCTCCACGGAGATTTTGCTCCGTTCCGCGCAACACGGCCTGGGGTTCTCGGACCGGCTCGGCGAACACTTTACCGGCAACGGAGACGTGCTGGCGTTCGGCTACAACACCGCGCAGGTGATCAACGGCGTGGGCTGGGGGCATCAGCCACCCGGGCATATTCCCCCGGTCGGCCCCTGCATCACGGGGATCATCGACATGCGGCACCAGCCAACTTTGAGTGACGGCATGGTGGCGGAGGAAGGGTCGCCGCCGGGAGCGCTCGGGGTATTTCTTCCGGGCGCATTTGCGGCCGCCGCCGCGGTTGCCGGCACACCCGAGCCTGTGGCCCTGACCGAGTGCATCCGGGAAAAGGAGCGTGAACTCCTGGCTAACTATGAAGGGCCCTATCATGGACCCGTCCAGCGCACGCAGACTTATCTCGTGATGACACATGACAACGCCAGCGGCCGCATGACCCTCGACCCCAAAGGCAATCTCGTCCTGAGCTGGCCGGGCGTGGGCAATCAGCCCATCTTCCCACGAGTGAATGAGCGCCTGAAGCAGGCCACCGATGCGCTCGGCGGCACGTTCGTCCACAACCCGCTCTGGAGCAAGCTGCTCCAGAGCAATCTGACCACGGTGCACCCGCTGGGGGGGTGCGTCATGGCAGACGACGCCGCGGGGGGCGTTGTGAACCACAAAGGGCAGGTGTTCTCGGGTCCCACGGGCGCTGGTGTGTACGACAGTCTCTACGTGGTAGACGGCGCCGTGATTCCAACCCCGGTCGGTGTCAACCCGCTGCTCACCATTTCGGCGGTCGCCGAGCGCTCCGTAGACCTAATGGCGCGGGACCGCGGCTGGCAAATCGACTACCGGCTGCCTTCCGTTCCGCGAGCAACCGCACGGCTGAAGGTTGGGGTTGAGTTCACCGAGACGATGAAAGGCTATTTCTCCTCCCTCGTGATGACACCCACACTGGCGCTCGAGCCCGACCCCAGCTACCAGCGCGGGTTTGACCAGGGCAAGACCGATAACTCGCCGTTCCAGTTTACACTCACGATTGTGAGTGAGGACCTGGACGACATGGTCTCCAATCCGGCGCACGAAGCTCGCATGGTGGGGACGGTTGTGGCGCCGGCGCTTTCGCCGCAGCCCCTCACCGTTACCGAAGGGAGCTTCAACCTCTTCACGGTGGACGCGAAAAACGTGGACACGCACAACATGCGCTACCGGATGAAGATGGTGACAGACGAAGGCCGCACCTACTACTTCGAAGGCTTCAAGATGACGCATCCCGATTTTGTTTTCGAAGTGTGGCCCGCCACAACCACCCTGTACATCACTCTTTACAACGGTGATAGCGCGGCCAGCCCGATCCTCGGCAAAGGCATTCTCCGGATTGCACCGGAGGACTTCGCGCGCCAACTCACCACCATGAAGGTAATCAACACCGGCAGCCTTGCCCAGCGCCTTCAATACGAGGCTCGTTTTGCACGCTTCTTCCTCGGTCCATTGTTCGACACTTACGCGAACGCTTTCGTCCGCCCCAGCGTGTTCAACGTGGACGCCCCGCCGCGGCAACAGCGGCCGCTGCGTGTGGGCACACCACAAGTTGCGTATTTCAAGGCAGCAGACGGCGTGGGTCTTCGCCTTACCCGGTATCAAGGGGGCCCCAAGGGACCGGTCATCCTTGCGCATGGGCTCGGAGTCTCAAGCCTGATCTTCTCCATCGACAGCATTGAGACGAATCTGGTCGAGTACCTTTTCGCACAAGGCTACGACGTGTGGCTGCTCGATTACCGCTCCAGCATCGCACTGCCCGCGGCCACTCTGCAGGCCAGCGGCGACGACGTAGCCACCCAGGACTACCCGGCCGCCGTCAACAAAGTGCTGGAACTTACCGGCGCCAAGAGCGTCCAGATGGTGGTGCATTGCTGGGGCTCCACCACGTTTTTCATGGCCATGCTTGCGGGGCTCAAAGGCGTGAGGTCGGCCGTGGCGTCGCAGATCGCCACCGAGATCCGAGCGCCAATCGCCACCCACCTCAAGACGGGCCTGCACCTGCCTGCGTTCCTCAAGGGCATCGGCATTGAAACCCTTACAGCCTATGCTGACAACCATGAAGGCCTGCTGGCCAAGGTCTACGATGCGGGGCTGAAGCTCTATTCGCTGGAGCTCAAGAATCGCTGCACGAACGCCACCTGCCACCGCATCACCTTCATGTACGCGCCGCTCTATGAACACGCCAACCTGAATGAGGCGACACACAATGCGCTGCACGAAATGTTCGGCGTAGCCAACATGAAAGCTTTCATGCACCTCGCGCGCCTCACCAACGCCGGTCACCTGGTGGACTTCGACGGCAACAACGTCTACCTGCCGCACCTCGATCGGCTGGCCATTCCCATAACCTTCATCCATGGGGCGCAGAACGAATGCTTCCTCCCCGAGAGCACCGAGATCACATTGAATGCCCTGGTCAAGGCGAATGGGAGCAATCTCTACAAGCGGCACGTGATCCCAGGCTACGGCCACATCGACTGCATTTATGGGAAGAACGCGGTGGATGATGTTTATCCCTTCATCCTGGAGCACCTGGAGGCAACCCAGTAGCGGCGTCGTGTTGGCGCCGCTCCCAACCTAGCCGTGGGGACAGGTGATGCCGGGCCACCGGGATTTAGGATGAATTAAACCGGACAGTTGTCCGCCCGGGGTGCCATTAAGACGATATTCCTGGTGGGCATCAAGGAGTCGCGATGAGCAAAGGCGCAAAGTGGTTTGGCCGAATCGTATGGATCGGCATCTTGCTCAACCTTTGTTTTGCCATTCCCGCCATGTTTGCGCCGGACATGTTTCTGGCCGGCCTCGACCAGCCGCCCGAGACGTCCCTGCTTTGGCTTCAGAACGTGGGGGTGCTGCTGCTGGCCCTGTGCATCTTCTATACACCCTCGGCCGTTGCTCCCGGACGTTACCCCACGCATACCAAGCTTGTGGTTCTGTCGCGTTGGATCTCTGCCGTCTTCTGGTTCGTCCTGTGGCGGCAATCTGCCCCGGCCGGGGTCGTCCGGCCGCTGCTGTTCACAGACCTCACGCTGGGAATCCTGCTTCTCTTGTTGTTGAACCCCGCCTTGGCGCCGGAGAATCGCTTGAGCCTGCGAGGTGCCGGTAAAGCGCTGGCCGAGCTGGGCACTTGGCTCAGGAACGCGTGGCGTCCTACGTGGGTGAAGGTAATGCTCGCCGCCGTTTTGGTGGTGGTTGGTCTGAAAGGCTTCGGTTTATGGTATTACCTGCTGCGGGCGCAGCCGGATTTTCAGGGAGCCACGCCGGAGGAGCACTTCAAACACGGCGCCATCGGCTTGAGTACGGAGAGTCGTTTGCCGTACTAC
This sequence comes from Acidobacteriota bacterium, assembly GCA_003171295.1. GTDB lineage: Bacteria > Acidobacteriota > Terriglobia > UBA7540 > UBA7540 > Bog-366. The sequence continues at coordinate 17,443 of PMYF01000794.1, forward strand.
ATCTGGCAGGTGTTGCCCACTATGTTCCCAGAAAAGTTGCCTGGGCCGGGCGGTTGGGCTTCATTTGGATTCATCTACGAGGCCGGCCAGGACATCCCCATTGGATTCTCACTTCGCAAGATCGGCTATCCCGCTCTCGAGGCCAACTGCTCACTGTGTCACACGAGCACTTATCGCACCTCGCCTGCCGATACACCCAAGGTGATCCTGGGGGCCCCTGCACACACCCTGGACCTCGAGGCCTTCCAGCATTTTCTATTTGCTTGCGCCAGTGATCCGCGCTTTACGCCGGCCAACGTTTTGAACGCCATCCACCAGGTCCACCAGACCTCGTGGTTCGAGGGGTTCGTCTACCGGTATGCGATCATCCCCATCACCAAGCACGGCCTGCTTAAACAGAAGATTGCCTACGCATGGCAGGACAGCCGGCCCACCGAGGGCCGCGGTCGCGTGGACACCTTCAACCCCACGAAGTTTAACGTCTTCCACATGCCTGACGACGGCACGATCGGTACTGTCGACTTGCCGCAGATTTGGAACCAGCGGCCACGAGAGAATTTGTACCTGCACTGGGACGGGAATAACAACAAGCTCGGGGAGCGCAATTACGCAGCCGCCATGGCCGTGGGGGCTACACCGCAATCGGTGATCCCGGCGAGCTTCAAGCAAGTCACGGACTTTCTGCTCGACTTGCACCCGCCCGCCTTCCCATTTCCGATTGATCAGACCAAGGCCGCGCGCGGCAAGGCCATCTATGAGAGCAAGTGCGCTTCCTGCCACGCTTTCGGCTCGCCCCAAACGGGTCAGGTGACGGCGATCGACACCATTGGAACCGATCGTCACCGATTCGACTCCTTCACCGAGGCCTTAGTGGGCAAGTTCCACGCCTTCAACACCCCGCCGTTCAAGTTCGACGCCTACCGCAAGACGGAGGGCTATAGCAATACACCCCTCGACGGGGTGTGGGCGCGCGCTCCCTATCTTCACAACGGCTCTGTCCCGACGCTTTGGGACCTGCTGCAAGCCGTTGAGAAACGGCCGACGGTGTTTTACACGGGTTACGACGTCTATGACCCGAAGAACCTGGGCTTCGTCACTTCCGGCCCGGACGCCGAGCACGCGGGCTTCAAATTCGAGGCCTGCCTGCCGGGGAACTCGAACCAGGGGCACATCCAAGGCACAGAACTTAAGGACGATCAAAAGTGGGATCTGATCGAGTATTTGAAGACGCTTTAGTCGGGAGATCTGATTTTGACACGTACCACTCCCCCGGTAATCGAAAGCGTGTCCTGTCGGATGCTCGAAAACGGATGAATCAAGTGGTGGAGGCGGGGGGAGTCGGATTATTCAGGGGTATTGAAAACAGGCAACTTATTGAAAATGCGGCGAGCGCGAAACGCACAAACCGGCAAAAAAGCGGCAAACTGGAACGTATCTGGAACACAGTTTGAGGGGGCGACTCGCGGCGCCCCCCCCCTACTCTCACTTCCCGAAGAAGGCCTTGAAGATCCTCCAGGCCTCGCTTTCGGGAATCCGGTGGACGGTATACACGCGTTTCCGCCTACCGGACGGCTGAGGCATCCGCCACGACTTCATCTCCTTGCGCCGGATCATTCTCCGGATGGAATCGCAAGAGATGCCGAATCGCGCGGCCACCTCTTTCACCGAGAGCATCTTCTCCCAGGAATCCATATTTCACCTCTGACTTGGATTCCTCTCCCTTTCGGGAGGCGATGAGAGAAGACCATCCACTTCGGCATCGTTGATGTCTCTGTGGACGGTTTACCCCTACCCTAGAGGGTAGAGGTGGGTGTATTATACGCCCTCTTACGAGTACCGGCGATTTTCCGCGTTTGGTATCCCAACGACTATGCGCGAATCCGCGCTAACTACGCGAACGGAAAGCACTACGGGTTTGCCGCCCCGCCCCTCGTCTAGCGACGGGTGGCCTGCGCTTGCCTCCTCATCTCCACCGTTCTTCGTCGTCAACGCTATCACGCTATCGGCGCAGGCCACCCGTCGCTCTCGCTCGCCCTTCGTTATCACTGCGGGTTCCACTATCGTTCCAGGGCGGGGCGGCAGAACAGCACAGACACCATGGACAATGACGCCACTAAGTACAACAATCTTTTCATTTGGGGCATAGTCTTTCTTACCATCGCTATCGTACTAACCCCTTTTGACGCCGATATCGGATGGCAGTCCCTCACTGCGCTTATCGCGTTCATCCTTTTCCTTGTCAGCTATATTAAATACACCAGTCATATGCGTTCTCTTCTTCCGCCACCTCTTCCCCCTTACCTTACTAACACATTAAAAATCGAGGCAACCACCAAGCAAAATCTCGCGGTCCTCATTGACCTCGCCATCCACTATCCGTCCAACACCAATCCCGACGATGCCCGCTTCACGATTCCGAAGAGCATCCGCGACCAAGCGCTCCAATACGTCTCTAACATCACTCAATTACGATCTAAACTTGACCTTGAAGAACATCTCGTCAGACATGCACGACACTTATCACAGCAACTTGGAATTCCTCCAATTAACGTCTCCATCACTGCCCTTCATGCGCCGCCTCCTTCATTTCCAGGTATCATCATCGGCCATACAGAATGAACATCCCTCCTTCAATCCGGGTACTCGCCATATTCGCCGCCCTTATCGTTCTCCTTTTCTCACTCACCCGTGGTTTCAGTAACGCCTTCAAATCCTTATCCAACCAAGCCAACCAACGCCAAGTTATCGCCCAATTCAACCCAGTCGCGTGTGATGGAGAAGCGGGCCAGGAGATCCACAATGAGGAGCTCGACAAAGACATCTTCACGGTCAATATTCCCAGTGGATGCAAATCCGGAGGCATTCATCCTCCAAAATGGTGGAACACTTGGGGTTTGAGGCTTACCGGAAATACCCAAGGTTGCAAAGTCTACATTCAATTCAACGGCGAAGGCCCTCGCGGACCTTACGATCCCGACAAGGTTGCGGAATCCATAGGTTGGACCTCCTCCTCAAATATTGCACACTTCCAATTGGCAGCTGGGATTCCAGGACCAAACGGCTGCACGATGACCTACTACACCTACAACATCAGACAAAGGTAATTTCCCATGGAAATCACCATTCCCGATAATGTCCGTGCCACCCACGTCTACATGCCGGGCAAGACCCAACATGGTAAGAGTACTCTTATGTTCTGGATGCTCTTACAGGACATTACCCGTGGCAATGGCGCCTGCCTCATGGACGGCAAGGGCGACTTCGCGCCGGAATTCCTGAATTGGATTCCCGAAAACCGTAAAGACGACGCAATTTATCTCGACATCGACACTCCCGTTCCCCTTGATTTTATGGGGTACCACGGCGAGCGCGAGAAAGAGGTAGTCATCGCGGAGTTACGCTACATCCTCACAAGAAGTGTCGAGACCCAATACGCTCCACTCATGAATGCCAACATTACCGATCTCCTCTACACTCTTTTCAATTACAACGAAAACTCCAAAACCCCTCCGCATTGCCGTGCCACCTTCCTCGACATCTTCAACTTCCTCGACGATCCCGAACGGAGGGATGTCATTCTAAACCGGGTCACGGATGAAGCGTTGCAGCGTCGATGGCGCGACAATTTTCCGAACCCCGTAGAACGCTCCCGCATCACTACCCGCATGACGTCTTTCGTCAGGTCCGAAACTCTTTCCAAGATATTCGGCACCAAACAACCACGGCTCAACCTCGCCGAGATTATGGATAAACGCAAAATCCTCATTGTCAATCTCGGCCCGATTGACGATATAAAGAAGACCTATGGCACGCTCCTGCTTTCCAAAATCCGGCAGGCAGCTATGCGCCGCGCCGCCATCCCCAAATCACAGCGCGTCCCCTTTTATCTTTACTGCGACGAGTTTCAAGAATTTCAGACTTCCGATTTTGACAAGCTTCTTTCTCTCGCCGGGGGCCTCGGGCTCTGCCTTACCCTCGCCCACCAGTACACCGACCAACTTGAATCCAATGTTCTGAGTGCCATTCTTGGAAATGTCTCCACCTTCATCTGTTTTCGTCTTGGCCAGCCATCGGCCAACTGTCTGCGTGGCGAGATCCCCAAGGACTATCTTCCTTGTCTCACCACTCTCCCTGTCGGCCAGGTGGTCTACCGCGCCGCCGACGGCTCCACAACCACACTTCACACCCCAGTGCCCCCGACATTCCCACACGCCAGTTACGCAGAAATCATCAGGAACCGCACTGTGGACAACTACGGTTGCAATACCTCGCCGGTATGCTCTACTAAAGAGGATGGCAACCGCACTCCACCTTCCGACGAAATCAAGCCCACCGGACCACCCAACGTACCGTCTCACGGCGGCAAAAAGAAAGACGCTTGAACTCCTCGCTGAATACTTCTGCCTCCGCGTTTTCGACACGGCAAAACTTCTGCGCGATCACGAGCCGGACGAGAATGATTTACGGACCGCGCGCCGGACGCTCCAGCTTCTCTGGAAAGAGGGATTCCTCAACCGCCTTCCCTACATTGAGCTTCACCAAGAACGCGGCTCTGTTTCTCACGTCTACGGCCTTTCGGATCGCGGAATTAAATCTTTTGATAGCTTATATGCGGCATATGCAAAAACTTTCGACGACCATTCCGCCCGCACGCTTGACCACGAGCTTGAGATCTCCTACTTCCACATTGCGCTCAACAGGTTCTGTGACAAGCATAACCTCCAACTTCACTGGCAACAGTCCGACCTCAAGACCGCCACCATCCACCCCGACGCGTATTTTTCAATCGGGAAGGAGGGGAAGCACCATAACTTCTTCCTCGAAATCGAGCGCTCCAAGATTAGCAACTACCGCGACGGCGAAGCGTCCATCATGCGGAAGTTAGGAAAGTATTTTGCCCTCTTTGACACTGCCGCCTGCGAGAAAGACTGGGGCTTCAAACAATTCCGCGTCATCATCGTCCAGCGCACGGACGAACGGCGGCAGAACCTTTGCAACGCGTTGCAGGAAAACTACAAGCACCGCATGTTCTGGCTCACGACGGAGACCCTCTACAATCAGGATATCGGCGCGGAGACCTTTCTTACGCCCAAGGATTACCAGTCGAACTCCTACGGCTTCTTAACAATTCAGTAGAACTTGTTATCATTAAACCAATCGCCCGAAAGGGCGGGAACGCCTATCCTTTCCCCCGCCTCCGAGCAACCATTAGGAAGTTCGCGAGAGCAGGGGAGATGGTAGGCCATTTTTCATGCTTGTGAACGCAGGCCACACCCTCACCCAGTTCGGCGAAAAGCCCTTCTTTATCGACCTCGATCGCCGGCAATTCCGGCACGGCTGGCTTTTAGGCAAATCAGGAACAGGAAAAAGCACCCTCCTCCGCAACATCATCGTTGAGGCCATCAGGGATGATTTCGGAATCGCCGTCATCGACCCGCACGGCGACCTTGTCTATGATGTTTTAAACTACATTCCCGAACACCGCCTGAAAGACATCATTTATATTGACCCTGAATCCGGCCGCGCGCCGGACCTCGGCATCTTCGACCATCCCGACAAGGAAAAGGCCGTTCAGGCGTTCATGAGCTTGATGGAAGCACACGCCGGAAGGGGATGGGGGCCGGAGACTGCGCACATCTTGAGAGGCGCGACGGACGCCGTCATCGAACTCATCAAACGACCGAATATCATCCCCATTTACAAAATCCTCGCCCGCGCAACCTACGCCAACGACCTTCTTGCGACATCAAAAAACCCCCTTGTCCAAGATTTCTACCAGCAATACTTCAAAGACCTCAAGCCTATCGAGCGGGCACGGAACTTTTCCCACCCCTTGAACAAGGTGGAAGAATTGCTCCGCCCAGGACTGCGGGAGTTCCTCTGCCAGAAGAAATCCATCAACTTCCAGAACATCATGGACAGGCGGAAAATTCTGTTATGCCGCGTCCCGAAGGGACTCATGGGCGAGCGGCCGGCCAAGGTCCTCGGCTCCCTCATCCTTTCCAAGATCAACCTCGCCTCATTCCGGAGGAAAAAGCGCAGCAAGCAGTTCCTCGTTGTTGCGGACGAGATCCACAATTTTACCGATGGGATTGATTTTGAAACGATGCTCGCAGAATCGAGGAAATACGGCGTGAGCTACCTCTTCGCCACGCAGACCACACAGCAGATGAGGGATGAGGAAAGAAAGATTTTCAACGATCGCATCGCCTTCGGCAACTGTTCCCACATCTTTTCTTTCAGGGTTTCGGGCGACGATTCCGACAAGATTGCCGTCAACTTCGGCGACAAGGATATTGCCGAGCAGCTTGTGAAGCTCCCCAACTACAATTTCATCGCGTTCACAATGGAGAACGGGCAGCCCGTATTGAGCGACCCCGTGATCCTTACCGAACGCCCCGAAACCACCGGCCACGAAGTCCCCGCCCGCAAAGCCATTGCTTGGGCAAAGGAGAACACGGGCACGCCCAAGAAGGAAATCCAAAAGCAGATCGAGCAAAACCTGCGTATCTAGCGGCTGTACTCTCCACTCCTATACCCCGTATTCTGGTTCCGGCAGAGGTTGAACGTCGCCGACGGGAACCGACGCCAGCGTAATGGGGGGTAGGGAACAAATAACAACCATATGAACGAAACAACAATAACAGACGAACAGAGGAAGGCATTTGCCGACCTCATCAGAGAAGCGCAAAAAAGGGACGAATCGGAGTTTAACGAGTATCTAAAATCCATGAAGGACACCTTTACTCCTCGATTCGAGACCGGCTCCAAGATACGCCAAGTCATAGAGCAAATCCGTTCTTTTCGGGGGAAGCTCAGTGAAGCAGCCGAGCAGTTGCGCCACATGGGCTTTCGCGTCGTGGATGACGGGTTTGTTTCCGTTGACTATGACGTATCGAACCAGCCGTTCCGCGATTTCGAGAAAGCAAAAAAGGCCGCGTACGAGGACCACGAAGCCGCCACCGAGCAGTACCGGAAAGCGACCTTCGATATTTGGTCAGCGAAAACACCCGACGAAGCCCGCGAAATAGTTCGTCGGCTCATGTAGGAAATAAACTAAGACCTTACCCCCTGTGACGCAACCCAATGATGAGAGCTTACGATGACGGCACGCAAATAGGCCGAAGAATTAGGGCGGCAGGCGATCAAGTCGATCCTCGACGGGGGCTTCAGAGCACGCAGTGTTAGAGGCGCAAAAACCAACATCTGTCACACCCGGAGAACTTACTGTTTTCATAGGGGAGAGCGCGAATCGAAATAGTACTTGACTTCATATATCCCATATGGTAACATATACACAGAAAGGTACATGCCTAAAGAGAGGGCCTACAAAGAAAGGAGTTTGACAAAATGAACCACTACTTGATTATGGTCGTTGGCGTATCCTGTCTAACATACATCCTGATTTGTGTGATCAACTACTATTGCCTAGAAGGCTACTCCGGTTGGCATACATACTCTAGCTTCCATTCTGCGTATGCTGCTCGGCCGAGAAAGGAGCGGTGCGCAATGATTAGGGCGGAGCGCGGAGGCAGGCTAGGCACGCTTTCGCATTTCCTCACTTTAGGATCATACGATTGCGCCGAAAAGGCTCTTCTGATCGCCGCCATCCTGATCGCGATAACAGCCGGGGCCGATACCTTAGTAGTGCTCCTGTACCGCTCCGGTGTACATCTGTTATTCTGATAGTGGTCGGCTCCTCATAGCGTTTTATGAGGAGCCTTTTTTTTGCCACCGCTAACGGCTGGAGCTTGAGAGGTCTTCGCCGCGCTGAGATGCACCGGAGAATCAATTGTTCGGGCGCAGGAGAACTTTCTGGCAACGCGTCCACCCGTGGAGGGACCAGCCGGCGGTTCATTTAGGTTTAGGTATGGGTCCTTTCGGCCGCCCGGATGGCTCTCCTTCCTTCTCAATTTGCCTAGGATATACCAACACACGATCGCCGACCCTGAAGTGAGCAACATGTGATATGCTGCGGAGGTTGGCAGTCCTGTCTCAAATTGGGAAGGGAGAAGGGACGTATGAATGCTGGAACCGTTGCTGTTATCATAGGCGCTGTCGCTCCGCTGGTGGCCGCACTAATCATAGTGCTTACTCAAAATCAGAAGTTAGCAAAACAAACAGCGCTATCCTCGGTGCTTGCCACAATCGAGTGGATGGAACAACGAAGAGGGGACAGGCACGTGCTTTACAACGTGCGTGACCAGAAGAAGCCTTACGAAAGTTGGAGCGATGAGGAAAGAGCGGCCGCTGATCGGATCTGCCGCTGGTTCGATATTCTTGGGGTCCTGGACAGCCTTAAGTTTGTTGACAGGAAGCTCGTGGATCGCTTTTATGCGATTCCCGCCTTCGAATTGTGGGATATATGCAAGCCACACGTTCAAAGTCAACAGAAAAGCAGAGGAGCCCACCATCTCTGGGAGTTCGCTCAGCTTGCAGAAAGTGTTCGATGCGTCAAGCAAAACCATCCCGCTATAGCAAAATCACCCCGTTGGCCCCGGAATCCCAGAAAGTGCTAGCTTTCACGCGGGACGGTGCAATCCGAGCGGAGGGTTTGCTCCCCGCCTCGACCTTGGAGTTGGCAATGGCTTAACTAAATCTCATCACCCGCAGATTTGGCGGACCACAAAACGACCGAAGGCCGAAAGTGGCGAGCGTGTATGTCGTATACCACCCGATTCGGCATGCTGGGGATGCCACGAGTTTTTGAGGTGTGGACGCCCAACACGGCTGACCAACCGCAAACGACTACTTCGCCGCCTTCGCATTGGAACACCCTGAACTGGAAAACCCCGAACTATCAAAGGCTTTTCTCGGGCGTACTTAACCCGCGTCAACGTGCGCCATCCATTCCCGTGTTCCCTCATACTTGACGGATTCGCTGGCGATCTCTGCAGCCTTTATCAGTGCAAGTAGAAAAGTGTTCTTCCCGTTGTAAAAGGAGCAGAAGGCGCCATGGAAAATGTCGCCAGCGCCGAGAGTATCCGTGATCAGAACCCGCTTGACAGGGATCTCAGCATGAGTGTCGTCAATCACGTAACGAATCGGCTTCTCACCCCCGGTGATAGCGATCTGCCGAATGCCAAAAGGTCCGAAGAAGCGAATAACATCATCCTCACTTTCGCAACCTGGTGGTCGAAAGTCATCAGAACAGATGGCCACATCAACCGACTCCAATAGCTGTTCCGTGCCGGGTTTCCAACTGCCACCGTCAAGCACCACCGCGATTCGCTGGGCCCGCGCCTCTCTTGCCCACGCGATGCACGATTGCATGAAATGTCCGTCAACCAGCATGATCGACGCACCATCGAGCACCCCTGGTTTCACCTCTGGACGTGGGGCAGCAATACGCGTTGCGTTTGCAGAGACAACTGCGCGTTTCCCATTTGCGGGAACGAGGATCGAAGAAAGCGCGGGCACCTCTTCGAACTCTGGGCTCAGGTCCACATAAGATATCGAGAACTGTTGAAGCTCCCGCACTATCATCTGTGACAAAGGATGGCAGCCGATCGTTGTAACGAGTGTGGCGGAACCACCAAGGTGCGAAAATGTAATGGCTGCGTTTGTAGCCGGGCCCCCGACGAGCACCGTTTGGCTTTGCGCTACAACTTTGGAGTCGGCATCGGGGCATCGTTCTATGCGGTACACAATGTCAATCGTGGAGAGCCCGACGAAGATGCCTTTGCTCATGGTGGCGTTTCCAAGGTGGACTAACAGCAAATCAATCGGAGAATCTAAATACTGGCTTCGCAGTATAGAAAAGCATACCACGACCTGGGCCGACACACCCAGCGGTACCGCATCCAGAACCTCCGCGTTGTTACCGTGACTCCAACTCACGAGCGGGCGGAGAATCGCCAAGGAAAGCTCTCCAGCAAGGACGGCGAGCGTGGGAGGTAGGGTCTTGCCGCCTGGGCGGTTGTCGCCTATAATCGCCGTGTCTGAGGCTGAGAGCCCAGAGTGGAAATCCTGGATTGCTTGTAGGATGTCGCGAATGGAGGAACCCATGAGCACGCAACGCCTTCACATTCTCCTCACCAACGCCACCCGCAGGCCTTATTGCAAGGTACCAGAACTGCCAGAAGGTTCGGTCTATGATGACGTGTCTGGTCTTTGGCGCCTTGGGGGCGGAAAGATTCTCGTTCGCGATGCGGCTTTTCGGTCGCAGAAGACAAAGAAATGCGACCAGGAGACTGGAGAAGACCAAAAAGGCGAATGATGACACCGCAGGCTCTGCTGCTTTCGGGACTCCATGATTTCTCAACCGATCTCATCGCCGCAGCTCTTAAGGATCGCGGCACGTCGTTCCTACGGCTGAACCGCGAACAACTACCGAGCTGTCGCGTGACTCTAGATCCTGTGGCAGCCGTAATTGATGTACGCATTCCCAGTGGTCTCACTGCGACAATCAACCCATCCGACCTCCGATCTGTGCTTTTCCGGCAACCAGTCTTCTTACGGAATACCCCTGGTCATGCCCTGTCGGCTTCCGAACAGCTTGAACGATCCCAGTGGTCCGCGTTCCTGCGTGCACTCTGTGTTCTTGATTGCCAGCGTTGGATGAACCACCCAGCCAAAACCTATCTTGCAGAATCCAAGCCTTATCAATTACGAGTAGCCGCAAAGCTGGGCTTTTCCGTTCCTCGTACTCGCGTTGGTAACGACCTCGCAGGCATTCGCTCTGCTGAGTTGGGCGATCCTCTGATAGTGAAATCTCTCGATACCGTCCTAATACATGATGGAAGCGATTGCCTGTTTACCTACTCGACGGCAGGCGATGTTGCGAGTTGGCATCAGGAAGACCTCTCTTCGGCTCCCGTCCTGTGCCAAGAATTCATCCGCGACAAGACGGACCTTCGCGTGACCGTCGTCGGGAACGACATCTTTGCAGTCCGCATCGAAGAGAGCGGTTGCGGCATAAAAGAAGATTGGCGCGTGCGACCGCGCGAAAAGGTTAGGTTCGTTCCAACAGAACTGACGGAGGAGTGCGCGACGCATTGTCGACGTCTAGCGAAAACACTCGATCTCCCCTTTGCGGCCATCGATCTTCTTGAGATCGACCGTGGCCGCAGATTCGTTTTCGTGGAAGTAAATCCAACGGGTGAGTGGGGGTGGCTCGTCCAATGCGGCCTTCCAATTGACACGGCGATCGCTAACTGGTTGGCAACGGAAGAGGGGGGCGTCGCATGACTGACGCAGCTTCCCACAAATGCTCAGGTAAGTTCCGGCGCATTGCAGACGCTCTTGTTGAGGAGCTACTGCCCTTCATTCCATATTTAATTCACGGACGGGAGTTGCGGGCAAAGATGTCCGGAGACAATCTGCAAGTCTCACATGACACGCTCGCCTGCTATAAAAAGTTGACACCTCAGGAACTCGAAATCCGAATTCGCGAGGAACACGAACGAGCAAAGCTGTTAGATGAGAAGACATTCAGAATGACGCTCTCCCTCTCGCTTGCACTTACCATCGTAGGCTCGGTTGTTGCGAAATGTCTTAAGGACATTGCAACTTCCCCGATTGCCACCGCTATGCAGTATGGAATGATATTCTCCTTAGTATATATAC
>PMYF01000347.1 GCA_003171295.1 Acidobacteriota bacterium
GCGTAATCCGTGAGCGCCCACTCCACCCGATTCTCCGCGAGGATGGCCACGCGGTCGCCGCGCCTGACCCGGAGGCGAGCCAGCACCGCTGCCAACGCCGCTACTTTGCGCAGCGCGTCCTGGGAGGAAAGCCCCTGGTATCGGCCGCCGCTTTTGGACAGAAGGCAGTCCGGCTTGGAGTGCTGGGCGACCGCATGCAGGAACAATTCGTTGAGCGTCTTGAATTCACTCGAGCCCATGGAATCGAGAGAGTCTACCCTCTTGCCGGTAGAAGTCCACCGCCATCTTAGCATATGTGTTTCGGACCGGTCGGGTCGGCGCTGCCGGCGCGGCGCTCATCCGCATCCGATTGCCGGGCAGGGAGGGGTATGATACTAGAGGGCCCGGGAGTTCAGACCCTGGCTTGACCCAAACACTGTCCGTGGAGTCTCTACTATGGCTTGGTTCATCGCATTCCTCGAGGGGGCTTCGACGCTTGCCGTAGAAGTCATCGCCATTCGTCTGGCCGTCCCGGTAGTAGGCTCCAGCGCCACCTTGACCGGCGTCACCCTGGCCGTGGTTCTGCTTGCCCTGAGCGCCGGGTATTGGCGGGGTGGGATGCTGTCCGCACGCTGGGACAGCCGCCGCACCCAAGCCGTTCTAGGGCGTAATCTCCTGCTGGCGGCGGGGATCTACGGTGTTGTTTCCTTCCCCCTGGAGGCTGCTCTCCTGGAGAAGACTCTGGACGCCGGCTTGGATGTGACTCTCGCCATCGGCCTTACGGCTTTGGGGTTGTTCCTCCTGCCCGTATATCTGGCGTCGCAGACGGTACCCATGCTGGCCGAGTTGACGAATAGCGAGGGAAAGGCGGGAAAGGCTTCCGGCAGAATTCTCTTTTTCTCCACCCTGGGTTCCGTCGCCGGCGGAATTCTTACGCCGGTTTTGCTGTTCCCCCGCCTGGGAGTGCAACGCACGACCTATGGGGTGTGCGCATTGCTGGTGGTTGCGGGGTGCGCCGCNNCTGGGGCGTTCTCGCCTCGCCATCTCGGCCGCGTCGGGCGTGACGGTGCTGGCACTCATGGTGGCCTCCCACATCGTCCTTTCACCCCGTGAGCCGGGCTTCACGTTTGACAGCGCGTATCAATCCTTTCGAGTCGTGACCGACGAAGACGCGGAGGGACGGGCGGAGAGAATCCTACTGCTGGGTGGGGGACGCGCCTCCGGTGTTTACCTCGACGACGGCGAGACATCCTTCACGTATGTGCAGGAAACAGAAAAGGCGCTAAGTGAAACGCACGCCNNATCGGCGCCGCGGGGTTCACCTTTCCGCGGGACGCTGCCCGGGTGCCCAGCGTGCAATGGATTGATGCCGTCGACCTTGATCCAGCCGTCAGATGGATTGCGGAAACGGAATTCCTGGGGAAGCCTTTGGGCGCCAAGATTCGCTTCCTGACGATGTCTGCCCGCTATGCGCTGCACAAGTTGCGCCGAGACGGCAATCATTACGGATTTGCGTTCGTGGACGCCTACTACGGCAAAGGCATACCTCCTGAGTTGCTCACCGTGGAATTCTTTTCCGATGTCAACGCGATTTCCGATCGAACGGTTGTAAACGTCATCATGGACGGGACCCTGGCCTCAGCTTTTGCGAACAATCTCCTGGCCTCCTTCCGTGACGCTTTCCACGGTGTTTGGGTAAGACCGCTGATTGTGGAGGATCAGAAGTTCATCAACATCCTGGTCAGCAACTGGCCGATGGCCGGGTCCAATCCCTGGAACGGACGTGGAATTATCTATCACGATGATAAGAATACCGCCGATCGCGACTGGGTCAGGCTCCGTTGGAGGCGGGCTAAAAGCTGAAACGTGAGATAGGGAGTCGCGCTTGCAGGCTATTCGCAAATCCTGATTTGGTGAACGGTTTGCCCTGGAGGAACTAGTCCGCGTGCCTTATTCCGGTGCGGAATGGCAAACTCGCTGCCTGATGCTCCCGGAAGCTTCCGCGCTTTCACTTCCCCGAACGATGGGCTAAGATTTCCGGGGGGAAGACCAACATGGCACAGCCGGGACCGACTGCGAGCACGCTGCCTTCCAGTGAATCCTACAAACCCGTCCGCGCGCCGCGGGGCACAACTCTCACCTGCAAAGGATGGCAGCAGGAAGCCGCCCTGCGGATGCTCATGAATAACCTGGATGAAGAAGTCGCCGAGCGCCCGGAAGACTTGATCATTTACGGTGGCACCGGCAAGGCCGCGCGCAACTGGGCGTGCTATCACGCCATAGTCGAGGCGCTGAAGGGCCTCGGGAATGATGAAACACTGCTGGTGCAATCCGGAAAACCGGTCGGCGTTTTCCGGACGCACGAAGCCGCTCCGCGCGTGCTCATTGCCAACGCCAATCTGGTGGGGCACTGGGCCAACTGGGAAAAGTTCCGCGAACTCGATCGCCTGGGCTTGATCATGTACGGCCAGATGACGGCGGGAAGCTGGATTTACATCGGCACACAAGGAATCCTGCAAGGCACCTTCGAGACTTTCGCGGCCGCGGCGCAGAAGCACTTCGGGAGCGACTTGGCCGGCAAGCTGGTGGTCACGGGTGGCATGGGGGGCATGGGCGGAGCCCAGCCGCTTGCCGCCACCCTGAACGGCGCGGCGTTTCTCGGCATCGAGGTTGACGCCGAGCGCATCAAGCGCCGCATCCGCTCCGGCTACTGCGACATTTGCGTCAACTCGCTGGACGAAGCGATCCGCATCCTCAAGAACGCGGTGCGCCAGAAACAAGCCGTTTCCGTGGGACTGGTGGGTAACTGCGCCGACGTCATCCCGGAGTTGGCGCGGCGCGGCATCCTCCCTGATCTGCTCACTGACCAGACCAGTGCGCACGATCCGCTGAACGGTTACATCCCTTCGGGGCTGAACCTGGAAGAGGCCGCCGAGCTCCGGCAACGAAATCCGGAAGATTACCTGCGCCGCTCGTACGAATCCATCGCGCGGCACGTTACCGGAATGCTGGATTTGCAGAAGCTCGGCGCGGCTACCTTCGACTATGGGAACAACATTCGCACCATGGCTTTCGAGCATGGCGGGGTGAAAGACGCATACAACATTCCTGGCTTCGTCCCCGCCTACATTCGCCCGCTTTTCTGCGAAGGCCGGGGGCCGTTCCGCTGGGTGGCGCTGTCCGGGGACCCGGCGGATATCTACCGCACGGATGACCTGGTGCTGGAACTTTTCCCCGACAACGCGATTTTGAACCGCTGGATTCGCCTGGCGCGTAAGCACGTGAAGTTTCAGGGACTGCCGGCGCGCATCTGCTGGCT
>PMYF01000973.1 GCA_003171295.1 Acidobacteriota bacterium
CTACATATTTGGCCACCGTTCCTTTCGGGATTCCGCGGGCATGAAAGTTGTGCCCATCGGAGCGATGGATCGACGGCGGCATTAACCACATGCTTCACAGCACCAGACAGCAATCAGGAGGGCAGATGACGATCAAGAGCAGAATCGTGTTATTGATTTCGTTGCTCAGTCTTGGTGTCGGTATGGCTATGGCGCAGATTGAGTCCAGCACCATCACCGGCACTATAACCGATCAGAAGGGCGCCGTAGTTGCGGGCGCAAATATCACGTTGACCGAGGTAAATACAGGGGTCAACACAACCTCCAAGTCCAACTCCGTGGGTGAATACACGGTGCCCTACCTTCCACAAGGGTTGTATACGGTGACGGTGCAGGCTCCGGGGTTCCAGACCTACAAGAAAACCAGCATCGCGCTCACAAACAAAGTCACAGTGCGCATCGACGCGCAGTTGACGGTCGGCAGTGTCAGCCAAACAGTCGAGGTTCAGGCCTCGACGGCGCAGCTCCAGACCGAAACCTCTACGGTCCAGGGAACGGTTGACGCCAATGTCATCATGAACATCCCCAATATCAACGACAACCCGATGTACTATGCGACTCTGCAGGCCGGCGTGGTGCCAAATTCGCAAATGTACAACAACGAAGCGCTCGGCGTGGGGTACAGCGATCGGCAATCCATGTCCGGGATCAACATCAACGGTGGCCAGGTCGGCAACAACGATGTTCAGGTGGATGGACTTAGCGTGCAGGGCGCGGGCTGGCACGAAGCCACGCAACTGCCCAATCGCGACGCCCTCCAGGAAGTCTCTGTCACGACCAACGCCCTTTCCGCCGACCTTGGCGGGGGCCTGGGCGTGATTCTAATGACCACCAAGAGCGGAACGAACGCGTTCCATGGTGACTTGGCTTATCGCATACGCAACGAAGACTTCAACGCCAATGGCACTTCAAACAATGTCCAGAATTTTCCCAGGGGGAAGTACCGTTTGAATGAAGAGTCAGGCGCCGTCGGGGGGCCCGTTCGTATCCCCTACATCTTCAATGGCAAAGACAAGCTGTTCTTCTTTGCCTCCTTCAGTCGCGACACCCACCCTAGCACTGCAAATGGGTACAACACGGTTCCCACGGCTCATCAGCGCCTAGGAGACTTCAGCGACTCTTGCTTTAGAGACAATTCCGGGGATCCGATACCCTCACAGTTCTATAATCCGTGGACGGCGGTCCCGTATGGGACCAGTGGACAGGTGTTCAGTAGAACGGAATACCCGAATGGGTCGAACACAGCGACCTGTGCTACCGTACCGGCTCATGGCGATATCGTAGCCCACGAAACCGATTCAGTTCTCACCTCGTCAGCCAACTCGGCCGCCCTGGTCCTGGAGAGTCAGTTTCCGCTGCCGAATCACACGCCCGCCAATGTTTTCCAAGACAACAACTTCTATTGGGGCGGGACTAATACCGTTGTCCGCAAAAACTTCAGCGCGCGGATCGACGCTCACCTCATACCCAAGAATTCGTTATATGTCAGTGGCGGCACGCAGCTCGGCACTGCCAATTCAATCAACACGTGGACGTCCGGCATTCCGGCACAATCGGGCTATAGCCCAGACATTTACGGAGTGAACGGCGGGTGGGGCTTACAGTATACGGACGAAAACTACTTTGGGGCCATCGGCGACACGATCACCGTCAGTCCGACCATGATCGTCGATATTCGCTATGGCGTCAATCGGATCCATGCCACGGCCGTCAAACCCGATGCTGGCCCGGCGTTCACGGCATCCGACTACACAACATGGGGCATGCCGGCCAGCGTACAAGCATACATCGCAGTCCCGGGTGTAGCTCCAACGATCGGATGGACGGGCGGCGACGTCAGCTGGAATGAGAATTGGGACATCTGGGAACGCAAGAACGAGCACCAGACCAACCATGCGCTCGCCGGAAGCGTCACCAAGTTGATGGGCAAGTGGACCCTGAAGGAGGGCGCCGAATACCGCGTCTACCTCTCCAATTGGGAGGATCTCAGATCGGCCACTCCGATGATGAGCACGGGCGACAGCAACCTCGAAAAGTACGGCGGCCTCACCGGCGGCGGCTCCTCTCTGAACACTACCGCCCAGCTGAGTGGCGATGGCACCGCTTCGGCCCTCGTCGGCGCTCAGGGATGGCAGCTTCAGCCCGGCACCAATTCCGTGCCCGCGCTGGCTGCGAAAATGTTGGCCCTCTACACCCAGAACGACTGGAAGGCGACTCCAAAACTGACCGTCAATCTGGGCATTCGCTACGAGATCCAGCCTGGGCCGACGGAACGCCACGACAGCATAGGCGACTATGATTTGGGTGCGTCGAATCCATTCACGCAGGCGGGGATCACTGTCACCCCCAATTCCAGTCCCTACGCTACTCCCGCAGTTGTCAATCCTCAAGCCAGCTTGGGCCTCTTCGTGTTTGCGGGATGGTCGGGATATTCTCGCAATCTGTGGAGTACCCAGTGGAATAATATCGGCCCTCGCATCGGCGCCGCTTATCAGATCGGCAGTTCGGGCGTGCTCCGGGTGGGATATGGACGGATCTACACCCCGTCCAACTCAGGATTTAACGCCGGCGGGACGATCTATGGCGAAGCCGGGTTCGTGGGCGGTACTAACCCTACCCCCTACGGCCCAGGCACCACCGCGCATCCGTTCAATGGACTTCCCATAGGCACCGAAACCCTCGGATTCGGGGATCCGGCTATGACGCAACTCATCCCGGGATTGGGCGCTGTCCAAGCTCCGGGGGTATATGGCGGAGTCGGGGATCCCGGATGCTTCCAGCGAAACCGCAGGAACACCTTCATGGACGAGTGGAACCTTACTCTCGAGCGGCGATTCGGCGGCTGGCTCGCATCCGCGGGCTATATCGGATCGAGAGGCACCCACATCGCATGGCGCGACGAGCCAATGAACGGGACGTGGAATGTTCCCTGGTCAACCTTGCAGGGCTGGCAGAGTACGTGGGCGACTACCAACGGCGAGACAGATCCAGCGCAACTCCAGGTCACCAACCCCCTCCCGGGTCTGGTTGGCGGGGCGTCGGGCGCCATCGGCTCGGGCACAATATCGACGTTGAATGCGTCGGAGGCCTATCTGTCGTGGTTGGGCGGGTACCTCGTCGGCGACAATGCCACTTCTTTGTATCACTCCCTGCAACTCAAAGCGCAACACTCGTATAGCAGCGGGCTGTCGGCGCAGTTCACCTACATGTACTCCCGCGCCACTGGACTCACGGGCGGGCAGACGACCTCGAACGGGAACGGTGCTACCTACGCCCAATCGCAAGTGAGCACTGGTGCGACGCCATTGGGCGGGGGCGACTACCGCGACAATTCCCACAACCGCAGTCTCCTTAACTACGATGTCCCGAATCGTCTCGTCGCCGTGGTGTCGTATCTGACGCCCACGGGGAAAGGTCAGCGGTTCGATCCCGGTAACCCTGTCGCGCGAGCGATCATCGGTCAATGGAACATCGCCACGGTTGTCACTCTACAGCAAGGACAGCCCTGGGGACCGAATTGCGGCCAAGCAGGCGGCGGCAACTCCGAGAACGGACGCTGCCTCTACACGGGACAGCCACTGAAACTGCCACACTCCTATGAAAAATGGGCTGACGGCCATACCAAGATCACTCTACCCGACGGACACTCGTATACCCCCTCAGCGCACACGAAGCCGTATTGGAACCCGGATGCCTTCACGGGCCAGACGATGCAGTGGGCGGATGGGTCCTATCACACGGCCCAATACTGGCAGGGAGTCACGCGGCAGGCTATGCCTCAGTTGCGGATGCCCGCTTTCCAGAACGTGAACTTGTCAGTGAGCCGCAAGTTCCCGATCACGGAAGGGATGTCGTTTGAGATCCTTGCCGAGGCTACCAACGCGTTCAACCATGCCAATTACGAAGGGAACGCCATAAACAACAGCTTTGGCAGTCTTGTCACGATTCCCGATCCGAGCGTGAACAGCTTGGTAGGACAGAATGCCAACTCCTCTGCTGGGTCTATGGGGTTGTCTTACATTGACGCAAGACAGATGACGCTTTCAGCTCGATTCAACTTCTAGTCTTGTGAAGTTCTGAGCTTGTAACCATTCTGGAGGCTTTCCCCCTCTCGGTACGAGAGGGGGAAAGCCTCTTTTTTTGCGGCGGCCGGTTGCGTATATGGCGGGAACGACTGGAAAATCTCCGCAGATTTCTTTGAGTAAGAACGAAATAGAGCGGGAAACGAGCAGGGAAGAATGGGGAAGCAAAGCGCACCGTTGACGCGCCCGTTCCAAGCCGCTTAGAATTAGACCGGATGCCGGCGCTGCGTTATCTTCACTTCCGCTTCTTACAGGACTTATGCAGCAAAAGGGCTCTTCTCCATCGATCTTCCCAGTAGCCGGTCTCTGTTCCCCTGGGGGTCGTAGCGATATGGCTGGAAGAGCGAAGAGCGCGGCCGCCGGCGGTTCGGATGCAGAGGAGTAGATGGCAAAAAAGAGATTTGAGTCCAATATTCTAAAGGGCCGAGACGGGATCACCCGGAGGAAGTTTCTGCACATGGCCGCAAGCTGCGCCGTCGCGGCGCCGGTTTTGCGCGCCCCCGGCCAAGGCAACGGCCCGCGCGAAGTTGAGATTCGATTCGAGGAGATCGCGGCCAAGGCCGGACTGCACTATGTGACCGAGAATTCACCGTCGCCGAATAAGAACCAGATCGAGGCCATGGTGGGCGGCGTGGCGTTGTTCGACTACGACCGCGATGGGTACCTGGATGTCTACCTGGTAGGAGGCGCCGCCATCCCCTCGCTGAAGAAGGAATCGCCCGCCTATTGGAACCGGCTCTTCCACAACAATCACGACGGCACCTTCACCGATGTAACCGAGAAGGCGGGTGTGGCCGGGGAGGGCTATGGAATGGGCGTGGCCGTCGGGGATTACGACAACGACGGCTGGCCGGATCTGTATGTGTCCTATGTTACCGGCAATCGCAATCAGTTGTTTCACAACAACCGCGACGGCACCTTTACCGATGTAACCGAGAAGGCGGGCGTGACAGGGGGAGAGCTGTACGGCAAAAAGATGTGGTCGGTCGGCGCTGGCTGGTTCGACTACAACAACGATGGCCTCTTGGATCTGTTTGTGGTCAACTACTGCAAGTGGGAGGTGAACAAGGATCCGGTTTGCGGAATGGGAGATGGAATCCGCGACTACTGCCATCCCAGGTATTACGCTCCGCTGCATAACACGCTCTACCGCAACAATGGGAATGGAACCTTTACGGATGTCTCGGAGGAGACGGGGATCGCGGCGTGCTTAGGCAAAGGCATGAGCGTTTCCTTTGCGGATTATGACGGCGATGGCTACCTGGATGCTTTTGTGGCCAACGACACCACTCCTAACTTTCTGTTTCACAATCTGGGCGGCAAGAAATTTGAAGAAGTCGGCCAGTTGGCTGGGGTAGCGTATGGGGGAGACGGCTCTGCGCTCTCAGGCATGGGCTCCGATTTCCGGGATATAAACAACGATGGGCGGCCGGACATCTGGCACACTGCCGTGGAGTACGAGATGTTTCCGTTGTACATAAACAACGGCGACGGAAGTTTCGAGGACGTGACCTCGCGCGCTGGGCTGGCCGAGACTGCAAGAATGTCGGGGTGGGGCAACGGATTCGCGGATTTCGATAACGACGGCTGGAAGGACTTGTTCGTTGCCCGGTCCGAGGTTCTAGACACGATCAGTCTGCATGTGCCGACCCGGAGCTACCCGGAAACCAACACGATTTTCCGCAATCTAGGCAACGGGAAATTCGAGGATGTGAGCGCGACGGCCGGCCCGGATTTTCAGAAGAAAGCCCCGCATCGCTGCGTGGCCTTCGGCGACATTGACAACGACGGACGTTTAGACATGGTGGTCTCGGTTCTGGGCGGAGCCACCCTATTGCTCCACAACATCACGGGCGGAAACAACCATTGGATCCTGCTGAATCTGATCGGCAGGAAGAGCAATCGCATGGCGATCGGCGCGCAGATTCAGATTGTCACCGAAGACGGCCGTTCGCAGTGGAACGAGGTGACCACGGCGATAGGGTACGCCTCTTCCAGCGACAGCCGGGTACACTTCGGCCTGGGAGCCAACCGGCGCATCAAAGAGATGGAGATTCGCTGGCCCAGCGGTATCAAGCAGGTGCTTCACGACGTCGAAGCGGACCGCATCATGACCATCGAGGAGCCCCTGGAATCGGTTTCATAAACCATCTTTGTCAACTCGCTGGAATCTTGGGACCCGCCTTGTTGTTCGGTCCCACCCATGCTCACTATGCAGCAGAGGCATTTATGAGACCGGTTGCAGGCTGATCGCTTCTGCTGCCTGGCGAGCCAGACCGGGCAACCTAATTTGGAGCAGAGGCCGGCTGGTCGGCCTTTGAAGCAGAGACGGGCTGGCCGGCCTGATGCAGTTTGACCAACTGATCCAGGTCATCGAGTAGACCCCTGTTGTCTGCGGCAAGGGTTCGAATGGCCTCTGCCGTAAAGATGGCCTGGCTGGTCTTACCCACCCGGTAATATGCATCGCAAAGCATATAAAGCGCGCCGGGGTTGGCGGTGTGCGATCTTTCCAGATACGCGATGACATCCTCCCACCGCTGCTGCTTGTATCTTATGTGCGCCAAAACAATGAGCGCCAGCTCGTTGGTAGGATCGAGCGCAAGCGCGGTGTCGCACGATTTTTCCGCTTGGTCGACTTCTCCCGTAGACAGTTGCACCACGCCAAGATAGGCAGGGATTTGGGCGTTCGTTGGCGTCTTTGCCCGGGCAATCGCCAGCACGCGCTTTGCGTCGTCGATCCGGCCCATGGTGTGGTATACGACGCCGAGCAGATAGTATGGACCTGGATTCAGACTCTGTGCGTTGTTCTGAACCCGGCTCGGCAGCTTCGCCACGTAGTCCAGCGCCTCCTGTTCCTTGTTCTCCTCGAGCAGAGCCTTCACGTGGGCCCAAGCCGGCGTCTGCGTGGCGGCCTGAAACTCGGCATATGTAGAGGAGCTGCTCCCGGCTTGATCCAGTACTTCAAAGAGTTTCGTCTCATGCTGTGCCTCCTCAACCCGGCCGAGTTGGCGGTATGCCTTGCTGAGCTGGAAGTGTGCCTTCTTGAGCGACGGGTCCAGTTCCAGCGCATTCTTTAGAGGCGCGAGCGCGGCTTCATAGCTTCCCAACTGCACCAGCGCTGCTCCCAGCCCATAGTACGCGAAGGCGCTTGAAGTTCCATGCGAGAGAGCGTAGTTGTAGCTGTCTCGCGCCCCCTCCCAATCGCCTATTCCTGACAAGGAGTCTCCGAGGTAGAAGGCAGCCTCGCCATTTGCCGGGTCTTTCTTCAACACGGCCTGAAAGCTGGCAGCCGCGCTTCGAATGTCGTTCAAATTGAACTGCGCCATGCCAATATCGAAGTCGATCCGATCCAAGTTTGGGTTGAGGCTTTGGGCCTTCTTAAGCCACTTGAGCCCATCCAGGCGCTTATCCATATTTTCGGCGAGGTACTCCCCGTACTCCTGGCAATAATCCGGATTATCGGGGGCCAACTCGACGGCGCGGGCAATGGTTTCGATCGCGAGATTGGGTTCGGAGCTCAGATAGTAGGCCTGCGCCATGTAAAAAAGAGCGTCGCCTTGATCGGGCTTGACGAGAAGGCTCTTCTTGTAATTTTCTATCGCCTTAGGCCAGTTATGCTGAAGAAAAAAGGCCATGCCCAGGTCGAAAGAGAGATCTGAATTGTTCGGGAATCTGAGTAGCGCCTTTTCGAAGAGCTCCTGGGCTGGAATCAGCTGACCTGCGTGAATAAGGGCTTCCCCCTGGTTCAGCAAAGAGGGCACCGCATCGGGATCCTTCGCTTTCATCCCTTCATAAAGCTTTGTCTCGCGCCGCGCATCCTCAAGCCGGCCAAGTTGGCCGTATGCCTTGCTCAGTTGGAGGTGCGCGTCGATCAGCGAGGGTTGCAAGTCAAGGGCACGCTGTAGCGGCGCCAGCGCGGCTTCATAGCTTCCCAACTGCATCAGCGCTGTTCCCAGTCCAAAGTATGCGGGGCCGCTTGAATATCCATGCGAGAGAGCGTAGGTGTAGTTGTCTTGCGCCTTTCCCCAATCGCCCAGCGCCGACCAGGATTCGGCGACCAGGAAGGCCGCCTCCCCATTGGCCGGGTCCTTCTCCAGCACGGCCTGAAAGGTGACCCTCGCGCCCTGGAAGTCTTTCAAATAGAGATCTGTCAGACCGATGTCAAAATCGATTCGTTCCAGGAAGGGATCCATGGTTCGGGCCTTCTGAAGCCACTTAAGTCCCTCCTCGCGCGTCTCTTTTGATTCAGCGAGATACTCTCCGTACCTCTGGCAAACATCCGGGTTATCAGGAGCCAAAGCGGCGGCGCGGGCAACCGTTTCGCGCGCGAGCCTGAGATCGGAGTTCTGAATGTAGGCCTGCGCCATGTAATACAGGGGGTTGACTTGATTCGGCTTGGCTAGAAGACTCTTCTTGTAATTCTCAATCGCCTTCGGCCAGTCATGCTGGAGAAAGAAGGCCATGCCCAGATTGAATAAAAGATCCGGATTGCCCGGGAATTTGCGCAGAGCGTTCTCAAAAAACTCCTGGGCTTGAACCAGTTGGCCCGCGCTAGCGAGGCCTCCTCCCTGGGTCAGTAATGGCGTAACCTCATTGGGAGCCCTTGCTTGCATCTCCTTGAAAATTTTCATCTCGCGCTTTGCCTG
The DNA here is from genome assembly GCA_003171295.1 of Acidobacteriota bacterium. Classification (GTDB taxonomy): domain Bacteria; phylum Acidobacteriota; class Terriglobia; order UBA7540; family UBA7540; genus Bog-366. The sequence continues at coordinate 8,768 of PMYF01000973.1, forward strand.
ATCGAGACGGCCGATTTGACCGTATGCCTTGCCGAGCTGGAAGTGCGCCTTGGCCAGCGAAGGTTGCAAGGCCAGTGCATGCCGCAGCGGCGGGATGGCGGCTTCATTGCTTCCCAACTGTACCAGGGACCTTCCGAGTCCAAGATAAGCGGAAGCGCTTGAATACCCATGAGAAATGGCGTAATTGTAGTTGTCTCGCGCCTTTTCCCACTCGCCCGTCAGCGACCTGGATTCCGCGACCAAGAAAGCATCTCTGCCATTGGCCGGGTCTTTCTTAAGCTCGGCCTCAAAGCTGGCGGCAGCGCTTGGATAATCCTTCAAACTCAACCCCGCGACGCCGAGGTCGTAGTCGATCCGTTTCAGGTTTGGGTTGAGACTTCGGGCCTTCTTAAGCCACTTTAGCCCCTCCCCGCTCCTATCCTTGTCTTTACTACTGACGAGATACTCTCCATACTTCTGGCAAACGTCCGGGTTATCGGGGGCCAAAGCGGCGGCGCGGGCAATGGTTTCGCGCGCGCGCGTGATATCGGAGCTCTGATAGTAGGCTTGCGCCATGAAATAAAGAGCGTCGACCTGATCGGGCTTGGCGAGAAGGCTCGTCTGGTAATTCTCTATCGCCTTAGGCCAGTTATGCTGAAGAAAGTAGGCCGTGCCCAGATCGAAAGAAAGATCCGCATTGCCGGGGAATCTGCGCAGCGCCTTTTCGAAGAGATCCTGAGCCTGAACCAACTGACCTGCGTGAATAAGAGACGCCCCCTGGTTCAGCACTGGGGTCACCTCATCGGGAGCCTGCGCGAATGTTGGCGCCAACATCAAGAGAAATGCGAAGAATATTCTCATTAATTTCTGAGCCATACCACTGCGAAGCATGGGCGGCCTGCCGTGCCTGATGCTGACCAAACTCCTTGCAGAAATCATAAACTGCTCTATTCTTGCC
>PMYF01000911.1 GCA_003171295.1 Acidobacteriota bacterium
GCGACGGCACCTTTACCGATGTCAGTGCACGCTCCGGCCTCAACCACACTGGATGGGGAATGGGTGTTTGCGTAGGCGATTACGATAACGACGGCCTCGAAGATCTTTATGTGACCTTCTACGGCGGCAACGTTCTTTACCACAACAACGGCAATGGTACCTTTACCGACGTTACCGAAAAGACAGGTGTGCGCGGCGGTGGCTGGGGCATGGGCTGCGCCTTCGGTGACTATGATAATGACGGCCACCTGGATCTCTATGTCGCCGATTACCTCGATGTGGACATCCTCAAGCTGGGCGGAATGGGAAGCGCGCCCAACTGCACTTATCGCGGCATCTCGACTTTCTGCGGCCCGCGCGGCCTGCCCGGCGGACGCGATTTTCTGTTCCACAACAATGGCGATGGCACGTTCAGCGACGTCTCGCACAAGGCGGGCATTGATAATCCCCTGGGCCGCGCCATGGGGCTGACCGCCGGCGATTTCGACAACGACGGCTGGCCGGACATCTACATCGCCAATGACACGATGGAAAGCTACATGTATCACAACAATCACGACGGCACGTTCACGAACGTGGCGTCGGACGTGAATACGGCCTTCGGAGCCAACGGCGAAGCGACNNTGTTCGTCTCCGACATGCGCTATCACCGCCTGTTCCACAACCCCGGCGCCAAGGGCTTCTGGCTTGACACCACGGTCGAGACGGGCGTGGCGGCGGTTTCCGGCCAATACGTAGCGTGGGGCGACGGCTTCTACGATTACGATAACGACGGCTGGAAGGACATCTTTGTGGTGAATGGCGGCCTGCACTGGCTGATTCCCATGGAGGATTCCCTGCTGCGCAACAACGGGGATGCCACATTCACGGATGTGTCGTCGCAGTCCGGCAACTATTTCAAGGTCAAGAAAGTCGGCCGTGGCGCCTGCTTCGCTGATTACGACAACGACGGTTACATGGACGTTTTCATTGTGGTCCTGGGCGGTAAAGGCATTCTGCTGCACGCCAAGCCACCCGCCTCCGGCCCGCGCAATCACTGGCTGACCATCAAGTTGGTCGGCACCAAGAGTAATCGCGATGGCTTTGGGGCACGCCTGGAAGCCATGGCGGGCGATTCGCACCAATACGTTGAGGCGACTTCCGAAAATGGCTACCTCTCACAGGGCGACCCACGCCCGCACTTCGGTTTGGGCCAGCACGCGGAAGCGGACAAGCTCATCATTCATTGGCCGAGCGGGACGGAGCAGGTACTGGAGCACGTGAAGGCAGACCAGATTCTCACCGTAAAAGAGCCTGACGGCAGTCCGGCCTCAGGAGGCAAAGGACGATGACGCGCCGCCCCTCGTGTTCGGCAAATCGCTCACACCGAAGCCAGTGGCTGGTGGCAGCGGCGTTTGTGACGGGCGCACTCCTCGTGGCACGAATTCCCTGCCCCCTCGCCGCGCCTCCTGGCTCGCAGGCCGAGGCTCCGGCTGAGCCGCCGTACCTCACCCCGGCCGAGATCAAGCTCTCCCCGGATGGAAATAAGCTCTTTGTGGCTTGCGAGGGCAATGACTCCATCCTGGCCGTCGACACGCAAACGAAACAGGTGGTGGCGCGCGCCACGGTTGGCCACCGGCCCCGAGGCATTACCCTCTCGCCGGACGGCAAGACCCTCTACGTCTCGAACGCATGGAGCGACACGGTCAGCGAAGTCGATGTGGCTTCGTTCCAGGTGAAGCGCACTCTGAACACAGGATGGGGGCCAGTGGGGCTGAGCACGGATCGCGCGGGCAAAACGCTTTACGTCGCCAACAGCATCGCCGACAGTGTCTCGTTGATTGACCTGGCCTCGGGCACGGAAATCAAGCGCTTCAGNNAACGTCCTGCCCCACCTCGGACCTTACGATCAGCCACCCGTTTCCGAGTTGCTGGCCCTTGACGCCACCAAGCAAGTGGTCGCGGAACGTATTCTAGTTCCCGGAGTGATTGAGCTACGCCATATCGCCGAAGCGCCTCCCAGGCTGGGAGAGTATCTCCTGGTTCCTTTCATGCGGCCGAAGAATCTCGGGCCCCTCATCCAGGTGAGCCAGGGATGGATGATGACGCACGGGATGGCGGTGGTCCGTCCCGCCCTCAACGCGCCGGTGGGCGAAGGGCAATCGAAGGTGACCCAAGTTCTGCTCGACGACATCGATTACTACTTCGCCGGCAATGACGGCGTCGCCTTTACCCCGGACGGGCGCCGCGCGGCCGTGACTTCCTCCGACGCGGATACGGTTTCCATCCTGGACACGGCCAAACTTGCGCGTCGCCTGCAGCAAGGTCCCGCGGAGGAACTCGCGGACCGGCTTGATTCTGCCGCCACCTTCGTCGTGGCGCGCCTGGGGACCGGCCACAATCCGACCTCGGTGGTCACTTCCCCGGACAGCCGCTGGGCTTACGTCGCCAATCGTCTGGACGACTCCCTGACCATCGTGGACATGGCGCAAGCGAAGGTTGCGGCCACACTCTCACTGGGCGGGCCCAAGGAAATCACCCCTCTCCGGCGCGGCGAGCAGTTATTCCACGCCGCGAAGTATTGCTTCCAGGGCCAGTTTGCCTGCGGCACCTGCCATCCGAACTCGCACCTGGACGGCCTGGCGTGGAATCTCGAGACGCCCCAACTGGGGCGCGATCGTGTGGCCAACCGCACGCTGCGCGGAATTCGCGAGACGGCCCCCTACAAGTGGAATGGCCACAATCCCGATATCGCCACGCAGTGCGGCCCGCGCATCGCCAAGTTTCTGTTCCGCTCGGAGGGATTCAACACCCAGGAGCTGGAGGCGCTCGTCACTTACGTCAACAACATTCCGCTCGCGCCCAACCGGCATCTCGCGCCCGACGGACAGTTGACGGAGGCGCAGGAGCGCGGCAAGGCCATCTTCTATCGCAAGAATACGAACGACGGCCGCGCGGTTCCCATCCAGAGCCGCTGCGACACCTGCCACCCGGCGGAGACGCATTACACCAACCGGATCAGCACGGAGGTGGGCTCCGCCACCAAGTACGACACCAGCGGATTGCTCGACACCCCGCAGCTCGATCGCGTCTACGAAGACGCGCCCTACCTGCACAACGGTGAGGCGCTGACCCTGGAAGAAATCTGGACAGTGTTCAACAACTACGATACGCACGGCATTACCTCGGACATGGGCAAGGAGCAGTTGAACGATTTGATCGAGTTCTTGAAAACACTCTGACTGTTTGGAAAACGAAATTGAGTTCCATAAATTGCGGGTTCCAAAATTCGATTTCTCTCCTTCGAGGCGCGGTGATGGCAACCACGATGAAGCGAGTCCTGCTGGCTGTAACCCTGGTGGTCGTCGCTGCCACACCCTTTCTCGGCGCGGAGCGGCCGCACCTCATTACGCGCTGGGAAAATTACACCACCGCGACGGGGATGCCCGATGCCAAAGTCTTCTGCGTTGCCGTGGACGGCAACCGCGTGTGGGCGGGCACTGAAGACGGCCTGGCCCTCATCGAAAACGGCAAAGTGGTGAAGGTCTACAAACCTGAGGACGGCCTGGCACACCGCGCGGTGATGGGCGTGGCCGTGGACAAGCACACGGGCGACCTCTGGATCGCGACCTTCGGCGGGGTGAGCCATCTCTCCGGCGGCCACTTTGAGAATTTCACCAACCTGACCAGCGGCCTGCTGAATGATATCTGTTACGGCATTGCCGTGGTGGACCAGTACGTCTGGGTGACCACTACCGCCGGAGTCAGCCGCTACAACACTTATAGCGGCGAGTGGACCAGTTGGAGCGAGAAGAACGCGCCTTTTCACGAGCCGTGGGCTTACGGCGTCGCTCCGGCCGGAAACAAAATATACTTCGCCATCTGGGGCGGTGGACTGCTCGAGTACGATGTGGCCGGCAACTATTGGAAGCCCTACACCGACCCGGACGAGGAAATGGAAACGGTGCTCTTCCGCAACCAGGGACTGATTCACATCATTGTGTCCAACGTCGCCTGGAATCCCGACACCCAGATGGTCTGGGCCTCCACCTATTTCGGCTTGAGTGGTTATGACGGCCGCAACTGGCACAACTACCTGACCATGGACAGCGGCCTCGCCTCAGACTTCGTCAACGCTCCCAAGTCACGCCGGAACGAGGTCTGGGCCTGCACCGACAAGGGGCTCAGCATGCTCGATTACTCCACCAACACCTGGGTCAGTTACTGGCCCGGCAAGCAGAAAAGCCAGGGTGAAATTGAAATAACCTGGCCGGATCGAAGTAAGCAAAAACTGTTTACCCCTACCGCCCTCGCCCACAACTACATCCTGAACCTGGACTTTCAGGGTGAAGACATTTGGGTGGCTACAGCCCAAGGGCTGAGCCACGGAATTCGGGAACCTCAGAAGGAGGCTCAACTTTATGCCCACACCAGAAACCCTCGTAGCACCGGAGACCTCGCATCAGGCCATCCCCAAGAAGGCCATTAGTGCGCCGGAGGCCTTGAACGAAGCTCCTGACTACGCCAAGCCTTCCGCATTCTCTCGCGGGCTACGGCTGGATATCAAAGGCGTTACGATTTTGCTGATCTCGGGCACGGCCAGCGTGGATGACCAGGGAAGGAGCATTCACGTCGGCGACTTTCGTGCCCAGACCTGGCGGACCTACCAGAACATCACCAAGTTGCTGGAGGCCGAGGGCGCCACGTGGAAAGATATTGTTCGTACCAGTTGCTACCTGCGCGACATCGAGCGCGACTATGAAGCCTTTAACGAGATCCGGACGCAGTTCTTCCAGGAGCAGGGACTTACACCGCTGCCCGCCTCCACCGGCATCCAGGCGATTCTGTGCCGCCCGGACCTGCTGATCGAAATTGAGGCGATGGCGATCTTCGAGTCGGACCGCAACGCCGGCAAGAACCGGTAAGCCTCAACCTATGCGGCGCCATTGCTCGCGCCGAATCCGGACCGAGGAGTATGGCGATGAGAATCTCAGGACAACTCACCCCGGATGATTTGCCGCGAGTCTGTCCGCTCCTCAGCCGCCAGACGAACCCGCAATACGGCGAGGACCGGACCCGCGTGGTGGAAGTGGGTGGGGTGCGCTTCGGCGACGGCCGCCCGGTGGTGATCGCGGGGCCCTGCGCCGTGGAGAGCCACGACCAGACGCTGGCCGTGGCGCGCGCCGTCGAGCGCGCTGGCGGCGACATGCTGCGGGGCGGCGCTTACAAGCCCCGTACTTCCCCCCACGATTTCCAGGGCATGGGCATGGAAGGCCTCTGCATGCTGCGCATCGCACGCGAGCAAACCGGCCTGCCTATCGTCACGGAAGTCATGGACACGCGCCTGGTGGAGCAGGTGGCCGAGTACGCCGACATGCTGCAAATCGGCTCGCGCAACATGCAGAACTATGCCTTGCTCGCGGAAGTGGGACGCGCCGGCAAGCCCGTGCTGCTGAAACGCGGCATGGCGGCAAGCCTCTGCGAATGGCTAGGCGCCGCGGAGTATATCGCCAAGCAGGGCAACCTCAATATCGTGCTTTGCGAGCGCGGCATCAAGGCGTTTCCGGCCGGAGAGTACGCGCGCTTTGTGCTGGACTTGAACGTCATCCCCGCGGTGCAGGCGAATACGTTCCTGCCCATAATCGTCGATCCCAGCCACGCCACGGGTGTCGCCTCCATGGTCGAACCTGCCAGCCGCGCGGCGCTGGAATTCGGCAGCCACGGCCTGATGATTGAGGTCGCCGACTTCTCGACCGGACGACCGCGCTGCGACGCCGACCAGGCCATTGACGGCCAAACCCTGTCGCGTATCGTGAAGTTTGCCCAGAGTCACCATGAGCGGTTACTGGTTGACCAGCAGGCAGTGTGAGAATTCACGAACCGTCACGAACCAGGTGGACCCTATGAAAAGACGCTTCTGGCCCGCACTCCTGCTGCTGATGGCATCGCTGCCCGCAGCGGCTCAGCAATACAATGATCCCGACGAAACTCCCAAAGACGCCGTCATCAAGCGGGATGACAATGCCAAGTCCCAACCCCGCTATGCCAATATGCCGGATGAGGCGGTGCCCTACCGCCGCTTCACCAAGCCCTATTACGACTGGTTCGTACGCGAAGACACACTCAAGTACTTCGGCGCCGCGGAGCAGAGACCCGACGGCGATCCCGGAAGACTGAATGAAATCGCCATCGGATTCATGAGCCCGATCGAGAACAATCCCGAATCCATATTCGGCCTTCCAGAGCTCCACGGCGCGCAACTGGCGCTGGAGGAAGCGAACGCCCGCGGCGGGTACAAAGGGAAGCCTTACGCGCTGAAGATTCACAACGAATCGGCCTTGTGGGGAGCCTCTTCCGCCGAGCTCGTAAAAATGTTCTTCAATGAGAACTGCTGGGCTATGCTCGGCTGCGTCGATGGGCAGAATTGCCACATCGCGCTGCGCGTGACCCTGAAACTGGAAATGCCCATCATGGATGTGGGCACCACCGACCCCACCGTCACCGAAACGCGCATTCCTTGGCTGATGCACAATTTTCCGGATGATCGCCAGCAGGGCTACACACTGGCCGACTACGTTTTCAAGAATCTCAAGCTGAAACGCATCGGAGTGGTTCGTATCCAGGCGCGCTATGCGCGCATCGGCGTGGCCAAGTTTAACGACGAGGCTCGCCGCATGGGCCGCCAACCCGTTTTGGAGGTAAAGTTCGAACGCGGCGACAAGGATTTCTCAAATCAACTCCGCATGCTCCGCGACGCAAAGATTGAAGGCGTCGTCCTCTGGGCAGAGGCCGCAGAAGGCGGCTTGATCCTGAAACAGATGCGCGAGATGGGAATGACCCAGCCGGTATTCGGCGGCAGCCGGCTGGCCTATCCGCAATTGCTCGACATTGCCGGACCCGCTGCGGAGGGTCTGGTCGTCACTTCGCCCCTGAACCCGACCCGCACAGACCCCAAGTGGCTGGCGTTCCGCGACGCCTATCGCCAGAAATTTCACGAGGAGCCGATCGACTACGCTGCTTATGCCTACGACGGGATGAATATCCTGATCGCGGCCATGGAAAAGGCCGGACTCAACCGCGGGCGGATCATGGATGCGCTGCGCGAGTACCAGATGAAAACCTACCAGGGCGTGACGGGCACGGACTACTTTGACCACACCCTCAACAACATCGCGCCCCTCAACATGGCGCGCGTCAAGGACGGTAAGTTCGAATACTGGCTCGCGCCTCGTCAGAGTGGACACGAAGGCATCGCCCACACCGGCGGACAGTAGCACATGTTTTCCATCCACCACTTGCACCGCCCCTGGATCACCCTCTCCGCCGTCGCTCTTTTCGTCCCCGCGGCCTTGGCCCAGGCGCCGCCCGCCGCGCCTTACGCCACCCTCAACCGCGACGCTGTCAATTACAACGGCCCGGGACGCGATGCCGGGCACGATCTGGCCGGCACGGACATCCGCCTCGGCTTGCTCGCACCGCTGGCCGGCCCACACCAGACCGAGGGTGAGGCGCTCGGCCGCGCCGCCCAAATGGCTATTGATGAAGAGAACGCCACTTCCCTGCCCGCCGGTCGGCGCCTGGTGCTCGTCACGCGCGACGAGAGCGGACCGTGGGGCCAAGCCTCCGCAGAGATCGTCCACCTGGTATTCGATGATCAAGCTGTGGCGCTGATCACTTCTGCCGAGGGCGGCGCCGCCCACCTGGCCGAGCAAGTTGGAAACAAAGTCGGCATCCCCATCCTGACGCTTTCTACCGACACCACTACGACCGAAATCAATTTGCCCTGGATCTTCCGCCTGGGGCCCGCCGACGCCGCGCAGGCGCGAGCCTTCGCGCGCGATATTTACTCAGCCAAGCAGTTGCAACGCATCGTGCTCCTTACCGGGAACGACCACGATGGCCGCATGGGTGGCGAGGAATTTGAGAAAGCCGCGCGCCAGATGAAGGCGCCCGCGCCAACCCGGATGGCGATCGAGCCGGAGAAATCATTGGGGGATACATCGCTCGCGGGACTCGAAAGCGCGCAGGCAGTCGTCATCTGGGCCGACGCCGTCACCGCCAAGCTGCTGGTGACGCGTGTGCGCGAGACATTACCCCAAGCCCCGCTCTACCTGTGCCGCAAGGCAATCCAGGGCGACTGGAGCGCCCTGACCCGTCCTCGCTGCCGCGCCTGCGCCGACGGCGACGCCGGCATCTGGACCGCAGAGGCGCCGGAGGGGCAGGCGGCGTCCCGTGCAGGCTTCGAGCAGCGCTACCGCCAGCGCTTCGCAGCCGAGCCCGGAAGGGGCGCGGCCCAGGCCTACGATGCGGTGCGCGTTCTGGCCGCTTCGCTACGTCAGTCCGGCCCGAACCGAGCCCGCCTACGCGATGCCCTGGCCCAAGTTTCCGCCTTCCCGGGCGCCGCGGGCCTCATCTCCTTTGATCACGCCGGCAATGACCTTACCGCGGTGACCCTGACTCGCCTCCCCTGAACATGTAGCGCCCAGCCCTCACTTCGCCTCTTTCCAATTCCGGCCCACGCCCAGGTCGACTTTGAGCGGAACGCACATGGGGTAGACGCCTTCCATTTCCGCCCCAACGATTTCCCGCGCGCGGTCCAGTTCCGCCTCCGGAGCTTCGAAGACCAGTTCATCGTGTACGGTGAGAATCATGCGCGTTCGGAGCTTGTCCTGCCGGAGGCGGGCCTGAACCTTCACCATCGCGAGCTTCAACAGGTCGGCAGCGGTACCCTGCAGCGGCATGTTCATGGCCTCGCGTTCGGCGCGATTGCGCGAGGGCGCGTCAGTGCTTTTGATTTCGGGAATGGGCCGCAGGCGTCCGAAGAGCGTGCGCACACGTCCGGTCGACCGCGCCTGCTCGACCAGGCCTTCGAGGTATTCTTTCACTCCGCAGTAGCGTTCAAAGTAAGCGTTGATATAGTGCTGCGCCTCGCTTTTGCTTGAGCCCGTGCGGCCCGCCAAGCCGAATGAACTGAGCCCGTAGATCACCCCATAGTTGATGGCCTTTGCCATGCGGCGGTGTTCATGGGTCTGAAGGCCCGCGGGCACCCCAAAAATTTCTTGCGCGGTGCGCGCGTGGATGTCCTCGTGGCGCGTAAAGGCATCGATCAGCCGCGGGTCCTGGGAAAGATGCGCGAGCACGCGCAGCTCAATCTGCGAGTAGTCCGCGGAAATCAGCTGCCACCCGGGCTCGGCGACGAACGCCGAACGGATGCGCTGGCCGAACTCGTCACCGATGGGAATATTCTGCAAATTTGGATTGGAAGAGGAAAGCCGACCGGTCCGCGCCACGGTCTGGTTGAAGCTGGTGTGCAGGCGCCCGGTCGCCCCATCGATCAGCACCGGCAGCGCATCCACATAGGTGCCCTTGAGCTTGGTGAGCTGCCGGTATTCCTGCACCTTGCGAACGACCTCGTGTTCTTCGGCGAGAGCGTCCAGCACGTCGGCGGCGGTAGACACGGCCTTCCCCTTGGCCTGCTTCGGCGCCGGCAGCTTCAAATCTTCGAACAGCACGCGCCCCAACTGCTGCGGCGAGCTGATGTTGAACGGCTTGCCCGCCAGCTCGTGGACCTCCGCCGTGAGCCGCGCGATCTCCGTCTCCATCAGCCCCGAGAGGCGCTTCAACTCAGCGCCGTCAATGCGTATGCCGGTCCGCTCCATCCGCGCCAGCACGCGCGTCAACGGCAGTTCGATTTCGTCGTAGAGCTTGCGCAGGCCGCGCTCATCCACCGCCGGCGAAAGCTGCTGGAAAAGCTCCAGCGTGATGTCGGCATGCTGCTCCGGCGCCGGGCCAAGCCTCAGATCCATGCGTCGCCGCGCCTGCTCCTCCAAGCCGCAGCCCCCGGGATCCGCATCCAGCAGGAAGGCGTACAGCATGACGTCGTGCGCGAAGCCGCGCGCTTCGATTCCCAGCCGCGCCAGTTCCAGCAGCGCCGACTTCACGTCGCAGGCGATCTTCACCGCACCCACGTCTTGCAGCCACGGCGAGAGCGCCGCGAAATGCTCGGAATGCACGGCGCGCGCCACGCCCGCACGCCAGGCCAGGCCGATTGTGTCAAGCGCAAACTCGCCTTCCGCCGATTTCGAAATCGCCACCGCCACCGGCGCGCCCTGCGCCTCAGCCAGCCAGGCGAGCAATTCCTCGCCGCTCCCGATCACGCCGTATTGCCGCTCGCGCGTATCTTCGCTAGGGCCAAGCTCCTTGAGCAGGCTATGAAACTCCATCTCCTTATAGATGGACTTCAGCAACTCCGGGTCGGGTGCCTGCGCCTTCACACTCTCGGCGGAGAACTCCACCGGCACATCGGTGGCGATGGTCGCCAGGCGCTGGCTCATCCGTATGCGCTCGACGTTGTTTTGCAGGCTTTCGCGATAGGCCTTCTTCTCTACTTCGGCCGCGCGCCCTAACGCGGCGTCGAGCGACCCGAAGCGCTCGATCAGTTCCTTCGCGCCCTTGTCGCCGATTCCCGGCGCGCCCGGTATATTGTCCACGGCATCGCCCTTCAACGCCAGAAGATCGGCCACCTGGTCCGGCCGCACACCCATGAAAGTCTTCACCTTTTCGGCGTCGTACCACTCGTCGTCCTTGGCGGGATTGAGCATGGTGACGTGCTCGTTCACCAGTTGCAGCATATCCTTGTCGCTGGATACGATCGCCACGTCCATGCCGAGCGCCTCCGCGCGCCGCGCCAGGGTGCCAATCACATCGTCGGCTTCGAAGCCCGGATATTCCAGAATCGGAATCCGCATGGCTTCGAGGATGCGCCGCACGAAGGGGATCTGGTCGAGCAGGTCCGGCGGCGTCTCTGCCCGGTTGGCTTTGTACTCCGGGAACTCCTGCACGCGGTGGGTGGGTACGCCGCTCTCGAAAATAGCAGCCACGTAGGCCGGAGCGTACTGCTTGGACAACTTGCGCAGCATGTTGTTGAAAATGTAGACCGCTTCGGTGGAGAACCCCGTGCTGGTCCGCATCGGCGGAGCCCCCGACCGCGCACGCGCGTGATACGCGCGAAAGATAAACCCAAACGTATCGATAAGAAACAGCTGCTGTCTGGCCACTGCGCCCATCATACGATAGCCGGTTGAGGCATGAGGCTCCGCGCTTCACCCCGTCCCGTAAAACTCCAGAACCACCACCGTGATGTCGTCGGATTGCGCGGCGCCTTCGGTGAAACCAGCCACCGCCTCCTGAATGGCGTCGTGAATCGCCGTGCAGGAATCGCCGGCGTGGGCTTCCACCACCTCCCGCAGGCGTCTCTTGCCGAAGAAACGCCTTTCCAGATTCTGCGCCTCGGTCACGCCGTCACTGTAGATCACGATCTTGTCGCCCGCC
>PMYF01000687.1:0-2037 GCA_003171295.1 Acidobacteriota bacterium
TGCAGGTCCTGTGCGCGCGCATGAATGCTCCTGCCGAGGCCCCCCCTGCTCCAGCGTGCTGACGCGCCTTGGCGCTCTCGCCCGCGCGCAGCCCGAGGTCGATTCGACATGCCCAAGAAATTACAATGGAGTGCTTCCTGCCGGGCTTCTTGTGGCACGCCGGGCGGGAACCCGTCAGCCCCCTCAACTTTCACCCTCCCGCGGGGTGCCGCATGAAAGCTGCCATCCTCGGATACACCGCCACGTCCTACGGCAGTTTCACATACCTGAAGAATTTCCTCATCCACCTGGCCCAGCTTGACCCATCGAACCAATACGAGGTCTTTCTCCCCGCCGATCGTGCCCGCGACCTGGCGGTGCGCCAGCCGAATCTCCGGGTTCACCTCGGCCGTATCGCGCCATGCTCCGGGGCGCTGCGCGTTCTTTGGGAGCAGTTGATTCTTCCCTGGATCCTCTGGTCGAATCGAGTGGATGTTGTGTACACCACCCATAACCTGGCCATTCTGCTTTCGCCCATTCCTAGTATCATCATCGTGCAGAATGTTGAGCCCTTCTTCGCAGGGAAATTCCCCAACGCGTTCTGGCTGCGCCCGCGACTCTGGCTGCTGCGTCTTCTGACGGGCCTTTCGCTCCGCCGGAGTCGAAAAATCATTGCGATTTCCGAGTGGGAGAAGGATTTTCTGGTCGAGCGCTTCCATCTTCCGCCCAGCAAGATCGTGGTCTCCTACCCCGGCGTGACGGAGGGCTTTCATCCCCCCTCCCAGGACTCCGTCGCCCAGTTGCGTGAGCGCCTGGGCCTGGAGCAACCCTATATTCTTTGCGCGACACGCCTGGCGGGTTACGGCAACTTGCTTAATCTGGCCAAGGCTTACGCTTCCCTGGTTAAGCAGGGCAAGGTCGCCATGCCGCTGGTGGTTCCGGGCGAGGTCTGGGACTCGGCCTATATCGGCAGTGTCAAAAAATTGCTGGCGCGCGAAGGTTGCGCGGAGCGCGTCCGGTTTCTCGGTTATGTCCCGCATCAGCATATGCCGTTCCTATTCGGGCACGCCGAATGCTTCGTCTTCCCATCCTTGCTGGAAGCCTGTGGCAACGTGCTGATTGAAGCCCTCGCTTGCGGATCGCCCATTCTCTGTTGCCGGCGCCGTCCCATGACCGACATCTGTCGAGACGCCGCGGTTTTCTTTGACGGGGAGGATCCTGCGGATATTGCCGAGAAGCTCCTGCAGGTCCTCGCGGATCGGCCCCTGCGGGAAATGCTNNTCATCCGGAAAGGAGGATCTGACCGCAGCCCTGTGTCCCGGACTCGGCCGGCACGATCCCCTTTGCGCCTCTTACTCATCAGCCTGCAGTTCGCCCCCGAGATCACAAGCAACGCCGTCGTGATCACGGGCCTCGCGCGGGCGCTTGCCGCGCGCGGCCACCAGGTGACAGTCCTCGCGGGCACACCCCACTACCAACTTCCCCACGTCCCTCCCGGTTACCTGTTCCGGCCGTTCCGCCGCGAGTACCGCGAGGGCGTGAGGGTGGTGCGTTGCTGGGCTTTCCCGAAATCCGATGGCAAGATATCGAAGCTCCTGAACTATGTGACCTTCACGCTGACCAGTTTTCTCGCCAGCCTGTTTGCCGGCCGCCCCGGTGCGGTGTTGGTGGTCTCACCGCCCTTCTGGCTGGGATTCATGGCCCTATTCCTGAAGGCTCTCCACCGCTGCCCGGTGATTTACAATGCCCAGGATCTTTTCCCGGAGGCTTATCTTGCCAGCCGCGAAGTCCGCAGGGGTTGGCTGACGCGCGCCATGGACCGTATGATGACTCGCATCTACCGGCGCTGTGATCGGATTACCGTCATCACGGATTCCTTTTCCGAGGTCATTGCCGCCAAGGGCATCGACCCTCGCAAAATCCAGATCATACCCAATTTCGTTGACACCTCAGCCGTCGTGCCCCTGTCCCGCGATAATTCCTTCCGCCGTCGCTGCGGGCTCAATAACAAGTTTGTGGTCATGTACGCGGGTAACATCGGTTACACTCATGGGACGG
>PMYF01000687.1:2060-3974 GCA_003171295.1 Acidobacteriota bacterium
AAATGCTGGCCAGTGCCGATGTTTTCGTCCTGACGACCAAGCCGGGTGTCGCGAAAGCTTCGTTCCCCAGCCGCATTTACAATTTTCTGCTCGCCGGGCGTCCCATCGTGGCCAGCATTGATGCCGACTCTGACTCGGCCCGGCTCCTGGACCGTGCGGGCGCCGCCATCGTCACCGAACCGGGCAACGTGGAAGCGTTCTGCCGGGCACTTCAGACGCTTTACCACGATGCCTCAACCCGCGAGCGCCTGGCACGAAACGGGAAGGAATTCATGGAACAGCATTACTCTTCGGACGCCGTGGTCAATCAGTACGACGAGCTGCTGAAAAGCTTGGCGGCCCGCTGAAGGAGACCCTCGCAAGCGCATGAAGGCTTCGTTACAAATCAAGACCAGTCTGGCGCTCCTGGCCGGGGATCTCGTTTTCCTGACGATGTCCCTGGCTCTCGGCACTTACATCCGCCTGGGCGAGGTGTCGTTCTTCTATGAGGAGAACGGGCTCGCCACGGCCCTCTGCCTCGCGGTGTACCCGCTCAGCCTCTACCTCACCCGGGCCTACGAAGTACAGCCCGAAGCGAGTTCGGCGCAGAACTTGCGCCGCCCACTCCTCGGCTTATTGTTTGCGACGATTGCAACTTCCTTTTTCTTCTACCTTGCTCCGACTTATCGCTACGCGCGCGGTATTTTTGCCGCCGCCAACCTGTTCTTTGCCCTTTTCCTGATCATCTGGCGCCTCGGGTTCTTCCTGCGCCTACGCCGGCGAAGTCTGGCCGTCCTCATTATGGGCAATCCCACCGAGGTGGAGACAGCTCGCCAGTTGATTCGCGAATTCTCACCCTCCTCGAAAACCTACATATGGCACCCGGAAAATGATTCACCAGGCGCCTTGGCCAACCTCGAGTCCAATGGGGCCCCCGCACGAGCGGATGATTTCGATCTCCTCATTTTGGCAGGTCAGTCGCTCGAACCTGCCACAATTCGCAGGGCCGCCGCCTTGCGTCTCGAGGGCGTGAGGGTTTGGGACCTGCCCCGCCTTTGCGCGGAATTCGCGGAGCGCCTCCCCGCGCAGTATCTCGACGAACGCTGGCTGGCCACCGCCGAGGGCTTCCACTCCCTCCACGAACAGAGCTTCCACGTCATCAAGCGACTCGCGGACATCACCCTCGCCTTGGGAGGTCTGATTCTGGCTTCACCCCTCCTGCTCGTGGCGGCAGCCCTCGTTAAACTTCAGGACGGCGGCCCCGTGTTCTACTCCCAAGAAAGGGTCGGCCGACTCGGCAAAGTCTTCCGGGTTCAGAAGCTACGGACGATGGTCGGCGACGCGGAGGAGGATACCGGTCCGGTGTGGGCCACGCCCGGCGACCCACGCATCACCCGCGTGGGGCGCTGGCTGCGCAAGCTGCGTATTGATGAGATCCCACAGGTGTGGAACGTGCTTATGGGCGAAATGAGCTTCGTCGGCCCGCGTCCGGAGCGGCCGGTGTTCGTTGCGGCCCTACAGCGCAAGTGCGCGGTCTACGCACTGCGCCACTTGCTTCGACCCGGCATCACGGGTTGGGCGCAGATCCGTTGCCCCTACGCCGCCAGCGAAGAAGACACCCTCCTCAAACTCGAGTACGACCTTTACTATCTTCAAAACGCCTCCCTGCTCTTCGACCTGCGGATCACTTTGAAAACCATTTCCATCGTCTTCTCGGCCTGGGGCGCGCGCTGACCCCCTGAGGAGTGAATCATTTCAGGCAAACAGTTAGCCTAAGCGGATTGCGTGGCCTTGACGTATTTCAGACGGCTCCCCCCACCCTCCGGTACTGTCCTCCTTGATCCCCGCAGGGGATTGATACAGTAGCCGGGGACAACGCCCGGAAAGTTGGCACTGCAGGAAGGGCCCTCCGCTGGTTCGGCGGGGCCGTCGGAG
>PMYF01000484.1 GCA_003171295.1 Acidobacteriota bacterium
TGCATTGTGCGATAGCGGAAAGCAGAGGCCCAAATTCGTCTTTGCCGTTCAAGTCGATTATGCTCATTTTGATGCGCAACATGTTACCCAACTGTCAGTTACAGCGAAATCTCAATTCAACGTTGGGGCAGCCGTGTTCCTCTACCTATGGATCACAAACAGCGCGAGTTCCCCTGGCTGAAGCAATCGCGTCGTACCCTGCCATAAAGAAGCCTCGCCTTCGTTCGTTTCCACTAGTTTTCCGATCGAGTTGTAGTACTCGACGCGATATTGTCCCTTCCAGGGAAACCACAAATCAAGCTCACTCTGCAGAGTCAAATACCGGGGTTCGGGACGATCATTGAGGGCAATCACCAACAGTTTGTCGTGCCACTGGTAGCCTCGGACAAAAGCTGGGGTTGGCTGGGCGAGAACCGAATCCCCGACGAAGGTTCCTTCCACAAAAAAGGGGAGGAATTGCCTCCGCAGCGCCGCCACCTCCTTCAACGCCGCCGCCAAGGCGCTTTTTTCGCTTATCAGCGCGGAACCCCCTGGCTGGTCGGCCTTGTTCGGGATTACGTTAAGATACATGTCGTCGGCAAAAGCTTTCTTGGCAACAAGTGGAGAGTCCATGACGTTGCAGTTTGCGCGCGGCGCGCGGAGCACGCTGGTAATTGGTCCCGCGTCGACATAGCCCACCGAATTCCAAGTGGCATCTGCGACCACACCGTCGTGTTCGAGACTTCCGACGGAAGTCGATTCGACAATGAAAGTTGACTCGGGATCCTTGGCTCGCGCCAGGCTGCGGATCTTTTCGATCAGCGCCACCAGGGCCGGCTTCTTGCCTGCCTCGCTCTCGGTCGGGAATGTGTCCCAGCTAAACGAGACCACGCCACGATCGATCCACGCCTTCAATGAAGACAGCACATCGCCCTGCCATACGTCGTTCCCGCTATCGACTAAGGAGAGTAGCCCGGTCTTTGTGTAACCAGGCCGGAAACGCGGAATCAGCTCGGAATGAAAAGTCCAGTCGTCGTTGCTGGGGTATGACTTGGCAGCGTAGCGCGCGGCATAGGCGTTCGGGACCGGCTGAATCGTTAAATGGGGCACCACGTCCACGCCCATGCCATGCGCCTTGCTCACTGCTTGGAAGAACTCCTCGGCTGTCCCCAATTCCGGGCGCAGGGGGATCGGCAAGGGGGGCGCGAAGCTGGACACTTCCCACAAGTCCAGGACATTGATCCCATGAGCAAGCGCATCCTGGGCCACGCGGGGAATGTCCGAGTACTTAAAGAAGGCCCTGGCTGGATCCGGTTCAGACTCCTCTATCATCCACAGAGTCTCAAAACCCAGGCCCTCGCGGACGCGACGCGGCATCTCGCGCGGAGGACTGACTTGCCGCACGTAATCCCGGTACACCTCGATCCCCTTGGCCCATCCGCCCCGGTGCGGCGTGAACCAGAATTCCCCGCTCTCCCACGCATGCCCTGGCGCGATCGTCGGGCGATGCTCCCAAACCAGGCGGAGACTCATCGGGTCGGCTTCTCGACGCTCGGTAAGAATGTCAGGCCGATCCTCGGTCTCCCATTTCTTTTGGAAAATGCTCAACCCGTTGCGAAGGCTCCCATAGTCAAGCCAGCGTAATGCATTCTCAGAATAATACCCTCCGGCGGGATATCTCTTCCAGCCGAGTTGGAAATAATAGTAAAACCCCTCCTCCGAAGGCCGGAGAGGCTCTTGGAAAGGCTCGACCACACCTCTCGCCAAACGCAACTTTGTCCCTTCCACTCCGTCGAAGGGCTTAAGGCCGACCAGGTCGGGAAACAGGATCTGCGGAACGGGCGCGCCGGATTGATTCTCAATTCGGCAAGTCATGATCACTGACCGACCGTCGTCGGCAGCTCGGATGCCAACGCGCGCCTTGACCTGACCTGAGGGCAAAGCGACGGTGGTGCGGCTGGGCCCCAGAGAATCCCAGACAATCATCAGCTCATTCGCCCCTCTTGTGACCGTCGCTTTAGAAAAGCGGGAGGCTAGGCGAAGGGCCGGAAACGACTCGACAGGGTAAGCAACATCCAACAGGCTCGCAGTGTCCGGTCTGGCTTCTAAGATCACGCCTGCGGATGGATACGCTATGTTGACCAAGCTCCCCGTCACTTCATCGATTGCCAAGTCCAGGCCGTTGAGCCGCACCTTGGTCACTTCCGGCTCCGCGGCCGAGGCGACCATGGCGAATACGGCGAAGCAGGCAAACGGAATCAGTTGTCTCAAGTTTCTATAGCACATGTTCTCAACTTCCCCGCCGGTACATCCCTAAAGAACACCAGGAACTGAGTCACTCAGTCTTTTCAAAGGAAATCACCCAGGGTGCTGTGGCGGCGTCAAATTTTAATTCCAAATGCGCAATTACTGCGCCGGAAGGTTGCGGGTCCGCAGTCATAGGCCCTGAAGCGGTGCGGATCTTGTATCCGGCAGGAACATATATAACCACGTGGCCCCTAGCACCAGCGTGGCGGCGTGCCGTGCCGGAAAGCTGCCCCGACGATTCGTCATAGCGCACACCCTCGAGATCCACGCCACCCTGCGTCAGATGCAGGTCTGTGGAAATCACCCAGGGATGCGGGGGCACTTCGCGGATGGCGTAAGTCTCACCCTTCCGGCCGGCGACCTCCAAAGCCGCCTGGCTGCGGAATTCGCCCAGGAAGGCCTGGCCCCAAAACCCAAAGACCAAGTACGGCTTATTCGCATCAAGATCAAGGTCCGAAAAATGGAGGTCGTAGGTTTTGCGCCAGTCGTTCCAGTTCTGCAAGAAGACGATGTGCCATGTGTCCCAGGTAGTCTGCACCTTCAGGTCGTAAATTTCAGGGGTGTTGTGGAGGAACAAATCCAGAGGTCGGGCAGCCTGGCCGAGGGAGGGCAGAACTAACGTGAGCAGGTGAATCCTCTCCGCGTCCAAGTCTTCGAGATTTTCGCCCAGGGTGAGAAAGCTGCCCGTAGAGGCATGAAACTGCAGACGCATGCGCACTTCGTCCAGGATCGCGGGGTCGGGACCGATAGGGCCAGCTCCATCGTTGTGCACGTAATCACGCCCGCCCACCAGGACTGGATCAGGATCATTGACCCAGAAGCGTTGATGAAGCATAAAGGTAGCCGCCAGTTGCCGGGCACTCTCCTTAAGCCCTTCAAAGTTACCCATCGCGCAGGCGTCGTTGCCGGTCCGCACGCGGTCGGCCAACCCGATGTACGTGAAATAGGGACCGCAACAATAGCGGTGAACCATAACGTTCTGCCCTATGGCCTCGCGCGTCACCCTCATGCCTTCCCGGATGTCTTCAAACCCCATGATCTTAGTCGGGTCGTACAGTCTTCCCCGGGTCGGGCCGCCGTCGAAATCAGTCCACCACTCTACAGCTTTGTATTCCACCACGCGCCGACTGAGGTCGGAGAGCCACTTCTTCGCTCCCGGATGAGTGAAGTCAATCGGATAACCGTAACTTGAACGGCTGTGGTCCTCACGGACCAGCCAGGGAACATTCTTCTTGGCGATCGTGACTTCCGAGGCCGCATAAGCGTAGTTCGCCCCAAACGTGACGTCGAAGCCCAGCCCGCGAAGCTGCTCCGTGAGCCACCCGAGCCCATGCGGGTAGAGCCTTCGATCTTCCTGGTCCTCCCCGTAGCCTAGCGCATCGCCTGCATCGCCGATCTCATGACGCTGGACTTGCCATTCGCCTGTGTCTACGATGTCGATCCCGTAAGCCGGCAGGATGGTCTGGCGCAGCAATTTCGCCTGCTTAATCTCATCGTCTTCGGTGATTTCGTCCCCGTACATGTTCCACGTATTAATGAACCCTCTCCGCGTGTCCCTGATAAACTTGGGCTGGACCATGCTGGCTGCGGCCTCGGCCCAGTCTTCCAACATGCGGAGCGGGTCAGGTCCAAGCATCATGAGGAGGCTCTCGCTCCTCAACTCTTCCGGTTGCGGTCGGTAACCCTTGTAGTGCGCAACCGCGTTGACTCCGATCGTATCTGCCCCCAGATACTGCGACTGCACGGAGGTGCTGGCACGATAGAAGGAGTAGAACCCCAAGTGGAGCGCTTCCCGGACTCGCGGGTCGTAATACACGGACAGCGCCGCGCTGTTCCACTGCCGCATGCCCAAATCCCATACTCCAGAGTTCCCGCCCGCGGTCCCGCTGCACACATAGAGACGCGTCCTGAACGCCTCCGGGACTCGCAACTTTCCCTGTATCAAGGATACATCGCCGAGCCGGTAGTTGCCGGGCGCCAAGTACGCCGTCACGCTGACCCACGGCCTGTCTTGATAGAGACTGAGCTCGTAACGAAACCCTGGAGCCTTGTCACGGAACGAGTACATCGCAATAAGTTTCTCACCCCGCCCCAAGCGATCCTCAAACCTTTCCCGGCGAGCCTCCACACGGTCCAATTTACTGGATGAGAGCATCTGGCCATCTATCTCAATTGCTGGGCCGGCTTCACGCAAACGAAGAAAACCCTCCGTTAGGGAGTAAATCTCAAATTGTCCGTTGGCTTTGTCAAAGCTTAGACGGATCAAACCATTTTCCAGCACCACCCGATCCTGAGCCGCTGCTAACCCGGCCCCCATCGTGCAAAGCACAAACCAGCAGAAGAAAGGTTGCGCGCGTTGCTTCAACATGCTTAAACCTCCTGTTTAAGACCCCAAGGTGTGCCTTCAGCGAGCGGCCAGGTGTGGCTCCTCCAGGTGTTTTCTTCCCCTCGGCACCTCGATGAACACCTCAAGGCTCGGCCGATTTCTCAACATTAGACGACCCAAGGGGGCACCTCCCGGTCTAGGTTGAGCCTCTGGCAAACAAACCGCGGGCGCGGCCCCTCTGGCCACAACGACCACTGCCGCTATGATTGCCAAAAAACTGCGCTCCCCAAGTCCCCCACTCGGGCTAGGTCCGATATCTTGGTTCCATCCCGACTCAATTCGATTTCACGCCTCAGGCATCGCGTTAATTATTCTTGTCTCCCTTGCGGGCCTCCGAGCGATCACCGAGCAGACGACCGACCTCCGCCATGCGAGCTTGAACAATAGCGCTGTCCGGATGAAGCTCGGAAGCTTTCCGAAGGTAGGCTAAGGACTGTGCATAAGCTTTTTTCTCGTACCTTTGCAACGCCAGGGAGAGCGCCACCTTAAATAACAGGTCTTCCGACTCCCGGTCTTCGGGTTTTAATCGGTGGGCATGATCGAGAACCGGATAAGCCGCTTCGTCATCCCGCAAGGCGTACAGCGTCGCGCCCAGCAACGCGTTTGACCCGAAGAAGTCCGGACGCAACCCAATGGCTTTTTCGAGCGCCTTCCTGGCGTCCGCGTAGCGCTTCAGGCGGAAATAAGACAGTCCCAGGTTGTGCTGAATCTCGAACGACTCCGGGTCAAGCCGCGCCGCCTGCGAAAAGGCTTCCAAGGCGTCGCCGTGAAGCCCGTTTTTTCCGTATATCAATCCGAGAGTAGCGAGCTTGTCGGGATCGGTGGGATCGAAGAGCTTTTGACAAATGGCGCGCCCTTCTTCGACCGGCCGCGTCTGAAGGGATTGGACGCACTCCATCCCCTGCCGCGAAGCCTCGTCGACACTCTGCCGTAAAGTTGCAGAGACTGCGAACTGTTTTTCTGCCTCCTCACGGCGCGCCGCCCTAATGTGAACACGTGCCAGACGGTCTGGAACGCGCCAGTCGCGGGGAGTAACGCCTGCCGCCTTGTTCAGCCATTTTTCCGCCGCTGTCAGGTTCCCTAATTTCAAATATGCCGCTCCCAGGTAATAGGCCGTATCGGGAAACGGAGCGTCAGAAGCGATCTGTTCCAGCAACTGAATAGCAGACGCTGTCTTCTCATCTTGCAGATCCAGGCGTGCCAGATAATAGAGGACGCCGGGGTCCCCACCCGTTTCAACGCGCAGGCGCTCAAGTTCCCGCCGTGCGTCCTCGACCTTGTGAAGCGCAAAGTAACAAACGGCCAACTGAAAGCGGACACGTCCTATCTGAGGATTTGAAGCCAGAGCCGCTTCAAACTCTTTGGCCGCGTTCTCATAATCGGTGTTCTGGAGAGATTCGTATCCTTTGCCGACGTGAGCCTGGACAGCGTCCTGGGAAACCGGGCTACGCGGCTCTTGGGTTTGTGGGGCGCCCGAAAACTTAGCCGACGCACCGGGCGCCAACCAGCAGCAAGTGATCACAGCCGCGATGATTGATTGCCAAATCCGCTCCGAATTGTCACACCTGGTTCTCATGACTGGAGGAACAACTCTCCGGCTAATTGCCGCTGCACTCCGGGGGGCCTGCGGAGCGTGCTGCCGCGACAAATCCCCTCCTCGCGTGCTGCCGCCAATGCGCCCGCCGCGCGTACGTATACTATCCGGGGCACCTGAACATCACCAGCCCGGTCGAGGAATCGGCTCTCAGGCTTGGGACACAGTTGTTTCCTCCAAGCCCGCCCGCTCATGATCCCGTTGAAAGCAGAGATGTATCGTAACCATTAAGAGCAACGGCGCGGCCACGCAGAGCAACGCGCCAAAGGTCATCATGTTGGGAATCCCGAGGGATGATTTCCATTTTCCCTCCCCGAGGGAAGCAAAACCGGAAGTCATGGACCCCAGCAAATTCATGCAGCCGCAAGCCGAGGCTCGCGTGTGTGACCGGACCACATCGAAACTCGCCACCATCAAATTGCTCAGAAACAGCCCTCCGAACAAGCCGAATCCAACTATCGCCATCTTGGTCATGGAAAGAGACTTGCTGTTCCCGATGAAGAAAAGACATGGTGCGGCAAGCAAGAATCCCGCAGCGGAGACCCAAAAGCGCGCTGCCCTGGTTCGAGCGTACAGCCGGTCCGCCAAAGCTGCGCCACCCAAGGAGCCGACTAGGTTAGCGCTTTGATAATAAGCCGTGGCCGTGAATCCTGCTTCGGCCAAGCCGAGAGAAAGCTTTTCGTAGAGGAACAGAGGCAGCCACGTATACAGCAACCAGACCACGCTGACGCACACAGGGAAGGCGGCACAAAGGGCCCAATAGCTGCGCACTCGCACCAAGAAAGTAACGGAAAAACGACTCTTCCCCCCCTCAATTGGTATTGGAGCTTCTTCCTCAAGCCCGCTCAGGAATCTCCAATACGGGATCAGATAGAGCGCGCCGAAGAGCCCCAACGTGAAGAATGTGAATCTCCAATGAAACTGTTGGGCCACGAGGCTACCGAACGAGCCCCCGAGAGCCACCCCCAAATACTCTCCGATCCCGAAGACATTCGTTGCCAGGGAACGAGTGCGTGGGCCATGTACACTCGCCAGCAGGGCTATCACTGCGGGCATAAAGAGTGATTCGCTTATTCCGAGGAGGCCGCGGCAGCCGAGTAGTATCCAAGCCGATGTGGACAATCCAGTCAGGGCCGTGATCCCGCTCCAAAGCAGCAGGCTGACCGCGACCAGTTTCTTCCGCGAGTAGCGGTCACCTATCTGGCCTGCAATGGGGCTGCAAAGGGCATAGACCCAGAGGAAGAGCGATCCAGTCAGGCCAAGTTGCGTGTCGCTGAAATGCAGTCTGGATTTCAGAATGGGAAAAATGGAAAAAACGGCGTGACGGTCGGCGTTATTCAGACGCAAGGCAACCGCCAGAAACCCTACCAGTAGCCAAGCGTGGCGGCGGGTCATATGGCTCAGCTCAGATTTCCCAGCGAGTTTCTGATATCCATTGCCGCACCCCCCCGAGGCAGGAAACCCCTCGGCCTCCTCATCGTGGCAAGTAACCGACCCCGGAGCGGCATTCCATGACCTCCAAGCGGGCGAAGAGACCCGCCAATGCTCCTTCGAAAGAGAATCACACCTCGTCGTTCCACCTGCCGGCGCAGCCTCATCGTCCTACGGAGAGGCCACCGTGGCAGCGTGAACCGGGGTTAGGCGCCTCCCGGAGCCTTGCCATAGTCTTTGATCTTCATGCACTCGCCGCCCCGCAGCGCGGACTGATGCGCGACAACGCCGGGCATGGTGAACGCGACCGCTTCCCACGCGTTTACTATGGGGTAACGATCCTCCCCGATGGCGCTGATGAACTCGTGAGTAATGAATGTATGAGACCCGCCATGACCGCTCGGGATGCGCAAGGATTCAGGCAACATCTCGTAATGATCCGGCTGGTTGTATGCTTCCAGCCGGATCTCGCCCTGGTAGATGCCGTACACGCTCCCCGGTTTGTCCTCCTGGTGAATCACCGTGTTCGGCGATTTTTCGGGGCGCTCCATGACGTACGACATGCGATCGCCATAGAAACCACCGCGTTCTGTCCCGCCTGCCGCCACGTGCCAGTAAACTGAGACACGTGCGCTATTCCCGCCGGAGGTCTTGAAAAAGGCGGTCGTGTTCCAGAAGGGATTCTTATAATAGTTTTCTTTCAGACATTCGTGCCCGTCGCCCCAGCCCACAGCGACGACTTCGACCAACCGTTCGCCGGTTACGGGCACAATCATGC
>PMYF01000067.1 GCA_003171295.1 Acidobacteriota bacterium
GTGTTTTATCCCGGCACTGACAGCCTAACGTGCAACGAGCCCGCCACTTCACGCGCACGCTCCTAATCAGTGGCTTCGCGGGCTGAATTCGGCTGGCTGGCCAGCTTGCCCTTACCATCCGTGTAAACCCGGGCGGTGGGAAATCGGTCTATATATTCGAATGGAACGAAGTCGTTCATCCGGGCTGGCGCTGGTTGCCAGTGATACACGCGCCGATGAGCGCGGGGATTTCGATTCACTGGTGCGGCTGCCTTCGGCCGCGAGTCTTCCGGTTCATCCTGGCCTCGCTGCGCGACAGGGAAACAGCCGAGAATCTGACGCAGGACTGCTTTGTGAGGGCCTATCAGGGGCGCGGCCAGTTTCGGGGCGCGTCCAGCATCGCTACTTGGTTCATGCAGATTGCGGCAAACCTGGTACGGAATCACGAGTCCACCAGCCGCTTGAAGTTCTGGAGACGTTCGCTGAACTCCATTGCGGACCGGCAACAGTCTCCGGAAGCGGCGGCCTTGGTCCAGGAGCAGGTAAAGGCGATCTGGGCTGCCGCCGCCAGTCTGTCGGCGCGGCAGCGGACCGTGTTCCCGCTCCGGTTTGTAGAAGGCATGGACCTTCTAGGAAATCGCCGAAGTCACTGGGATGAAGGAAGGGACGGTAAAGTTAAGCACTTTGGAGCATCCCCGCTCAACAGAAGCCCTTTTCTGGTTCGTTATGGCCAACTGGATGAGAACCAGCCATCGCGAGCGCTCGGTCGTGGTGTCCGCGATCAACACGACCGACTCGCCATCCGAACCTGGAGCTCATTTTGCCGGTCTGCCGTGATCCAGACACAAAGCGACCAGATCGGAGACATTCGCTTCGCCCACGCACATGACCGTGTCTGCGCCGCCCCAATAGATCTTCACGGTTCCATCGGACTCCGCAACGGCGCCACAGGTGAACACGACGTTGTGGACATATCCCGTGATTTCCCAGGGATCTTCCGGCTGCAAAATCCACGAGTCGCTCACTCCGATGACCTTCGCTGGGTTCAGTAGATCATGAAGAGCGACCCCCAAGCGATAGACCGATCCGTCCATAGTCCGGAAAACGCCGTGATAGATGGAAAGCCATCCCTGGTCCGTTTTGATCGGCGGCGCGCCCGGACCGATCTTCATTTCGTCCCAGTGATATTGTTCGGGCCGCATGATGAGCTGGGATTCGCCCCAAAAATGTAGATCCGGGGAATAGGAAATCCAAATGGACCAAGGGGCGATTTCCGAATGGGGACGGTCAAGCCGGGCATAGAGGCCGCCAAACTTTTCGGGGAAGATCACCACATTCCGATGGTCCGCCTGCGTGATGAGCGAGACCCTTTCGACCTGATTGAAGTCCCTCGTCTTGGCGAGGGCGACCCGGACTCCATTTCGCGAGTAAGCGCTGTAGGTGATGATGTACTCCCCTTCCAGCCGGGTCACGCGTGGATCCTCGACGCCGAACTCTTCATCGGCCGCAAAAGGGCCGTCCCGCGCCGGAGTCAGAAAGGGCTCTGGATCGGCGGTGAAGTGGACTCCGTCGGGGCTGCGTGCCAAGCCAATGATGGACCGTCCCGTGCGCAGATGAGAGCGGAAAAGCATGACGTATTCGTCCCCGTGCTTCACCACCGCCGCGTTGTGAACGGTTTCCACTGGGTAGGGGATCTCGGCCTTGGTGAGGATGGGATTGTGGGCATATCGTCTGACGATGTCCGGCTTCATGTTCGTTTCTCCCCCTCCAGATCAAAGATCGTCGAGTAAACCCGTTCGTACGCCTCCACCATGGTTTCGACGGAAAAACATTGCTGAACCCGTAGGCGGCAGGCGCTGCGATCGATTTCGGAAAGCCGCTCGAGGGCTCGTACCGCCTCGTTGACGTTATTAACCAGAAACCCCGTTTGCCCGTCTTTGATCACCTCACGGCAAGAGCCAAGGTCCATGGCGATAGCGGGCACACCAGCGGCATTGGCTTCTGCCAGGACAAGTCCGAATCGCTCCGGGATAGTGTTCAGATGCAGCAGAGCGCGGGCACGCGCGAACAACTCATTCTTGCCCGGTACGTCCACCGGCCCGACGTAGCGGATCGTCCGATCAAGGTGGGGCTCCACCTGCTCCCGGAAATATGTCTGATCTTGGATAATGCCCGCGATGAGCAGCGGCAACCCACTCAGGCGAGCAACCTTGATCGCCAGATGGACACCCTTGTCAGGGTGAATCCGGCCGAGGAAGATTAGGTGATCACCGCCAAGTTCCTGGAGCGGGTACAACGAGAGGTCGATTCCGTTATAGACCGTCGCCAGGTAATTCAGCCCCGGCGCCCGATCGGAGTTGCTGATGGAGACAAAATATCCGTCACGATACTTCTCATAGACGGTCATGATTCTGGGCGACGAGAATCCGTGGATGGTAGTGAGGACCGGCGTCTTCACCAGCCGAGTGTAGGACAGCGCCATGAAGTCGTAATGGCTGTGGATGAGGTCAAACTCAGCAGCGTGCTCGAACGCTTCGGAGATGTGAAGGTATTCGGCTACTTTGGGATCGATGGCGGGATCCTCTTCATACCCCCGGTCTACCACGGCATGGAGGTGAGCGCGGGTCACAGAATCCCTGCTGGCGAACAACGTCACATCCCAGCCACGGGAGACGAGTCCTTCGGTGATGTTGCTGGCGACCGTCTCCCACGCGCCGTATTGCCGGGGAGGTGTTCGCCAAGCTACGGGCGACAGGACAGCCACTCTTTTGTTGGGGATGGTCATGCTGGTAAACGGTCTTCCTAATTCATGGCAGCCAACACCTCAGCGAGTGGGACGGTTGCGAAACCCGTGGCGTGATCGGCCAGACCATAGGGAATGATCAGTTCGCCGGTGTGGAGCAGAGCGCCGCAGGTATAAACGACATTGGGCACGTAGCCTTCACGCTCGTTCTGGTTCGGCTTGAGCAAGGGTTCGCGGAGTCGTCCAATCACTTTGGCGGGATCCTCGCGATCGAGGAGGAAGGCGCCGATGCAGTACTTTCGCATCGGGCCGACACCGTGGCTGAGGAC
>PMYF01000732.1:0-1790 GCA_003171295.1 Acidobacteriota bacterium
CAGCCATACATCGTGATTGGAGATCGTGACGGCTGGGGGCAGCCGCAGCCTTTTGGTATTTCCGCCCTCGACCAGCGGCAACACATCTACATCATCGGAAAAACCGGTTCAGGCAAGACAACGCTCTTGCGGAACTTGATCATCCAACACATCGCCCTTGGCCATGGCGTGGGCGTCATTGACCCCCATGGTGATTTGGCCGAGGAACTTTTGCACCATGTTCCACCCTGCCGGGCCGATCACCTGGTATATTTCAATCCCGGCGATCTTGAGTTCCCGGTCGGCTTGAACGTGCTTGCCGACGTGGCCCCGGACGGCCGCCACCTTGTGGCCTCCGGCATCGTCGGCGCCTTCAAGGGAATCTGGCGCGATTCCTGGGGGCCGCGTTTGGAATACATTCTGTACAACGCCGTATCGGCGCTCCTCGATTGCAGGAATGCAACCCTTTTGGGCGTCAACCGGTTGCTCACTGATCCACGCTTCCGCGCCAAAGTCATTCGTCAGATCAAAGATCCATTCATCCGGGCCTTTTGGGCCGAGGAGTATGAGGGGTATGACGAGCGCTTTAAGCGCGAGGCCATCGCCCCGATTCAAAACAAGATCGGCCAGTTTCTGTTGAATCCGGTAGTTCGGAACATTCTGGGCCAAGTCAAAACGAAGGTAGAGGTTCCCTTCATCATGGACAATGAACGACTCTTCATCGCAAACCTTTCCAAAGGTAGTCTCGGCCACGACAAAGCAAACTTGCTCGGTTCCTTGCTCACCACTCAATTTCAGCTCGGCGCGATGGCTCGGGCGAACCGCCCTGAAGAAGAGCGCCCCGACTTCTATCTCTTCATCGACGAGTTCCAGAACTTCTCGACCGATGCTTTTGCTTCAATTCTGGCGGAAGCTCGCAAATACCGTTTGTGCCTCATCCTTTCTCACCAATACATTGACCAGCTTCCACTTCCGATCCGTCAGGCCGTTTTCGGCAATGTGGGAACGCTCATTGCCTTTCGTGTCGGATATGCTGACGCGGAGATAATGGAAAAGGAGTTTGGCCACACCTTCCCAGCGAGCGTAATTGCCGACCTTAACCGTTACGAGGCGGTCGTGAAGTTGTTGGAGGATGGAACCAACAAAGAGCCGTTCCGCGCCAGAATGCTGCCACCTTTGGAAAACCGGATTGGCCGCAAGGACAAACTCGTTGCCCGATCCCGTGAACGATTTGCGGTTCGGCGTGCCGTCATTGAAGACAAGCTCAATCGCTGGATGGACTCGGCAGATGCCGGTTCCAAGCCGACTCGACACGGACGAGGGCGTAAGAGACACGCATAAAGTTGCCGCAGAGCGCAAACTTTGCCGTCTTTTTCTCCTGCTCGGTATCCCGTATCTTGGACACGGAGGTTCAGACGCCCGCTCGGGTCTGTGACAGACAGCACCTTGAAAACTTGCTCATTGCCACTGGTATACGCAGGTGCCAGCAGGCGCCGCCGACATTTTCCATCCACATCATAAAACTAACAACACAAAAACATCATGAAAAATCAAACGCCGGTTAGCAAATCAAACAGCCAACCCGTCCACAAAATCCGCCACGGCGCCGTCAGCGCGAGCATCTGGCGCCAGGAGAACGACAAAGGTCCCCTGTTCAACGTCACCTTCCAGCGGTCCTACAAGGACGGAGACACATGGAAGAACTCCACTAGTTTTGGCCGCAACAACCTCTTGGTTGTGAGCCTGATCGCCGCACGGGCTTTCGAGTGGATTGGCAACCAACCCCGACAGCCAAAACGCTAACCTCAAGG
>PMYF01000732.1:1824-5192 GCA_003171295.1 Acidobacteriota bacterium
CCAAACCCGCACAGAGGGTGCTCCCTCTTGCCCTTCACCATGAATACCGATACCTACGCCGCAAAGTATATCCCCATCGGTTGCCGCCCGCCGAGCCCCGAGGAGATCGTTGCGCGCCGCACCGCCCAGGACTTGAAAATCCCGACTGCGGCAGCCGTCCAAATCGCTGCCCCTCTAATGGCAGCGCTCATTGACAGTCCGTGTTGGCTGGTGCCAGTTCCCGCAAGCAACGGGAGCCTCATCGCCAATCTTGCCCTCGCCCGCGCCATCGCAGAGCTGGTTCTCGGCGTCCGCGTCAAATGTGCCGTCAGCCGCGCCTATCCCGTCGAATCATCCTCCAGCCGCCGTATGCGCGGTCTTCCCGGTCCCACGATGGAACAGCACGCCATCTTTCGCACTGGCGGCCCCATCCAGCTCCTGCCGCTGTATTTTGTGGACAACGTAATCACCACCGGCACGACCATCGCGGCTTGTCGCCACGCTCTCGGCTGGGGCATCGGTCTCGCATACGCTGACGCCAGCAGATGTCCCCATCCGCCGCGTTTCGGGATGGGGATTGACCACTGCCATGCCTCGGTCAGATGACGTTGGTCGCCACACGCCCCTCTCCTTGACGAGAGGGGCTTTTTGCGCTCATATCCATCATCGCTTCCCTCACTTCATCATCGCATTAATCACCTTCATCGACGCCAACCCGAAAAACCCTGTAGGACTAGTCAATCCCTGTGAATAGAGTATTTCTTCTTTGTGCGCTTGCTGGAATTTCATGAGGGCAGCTTTGGTGGCTGGACCAAAATATGTGGTTTCATGTCCAGGTGATCCGGCTCCTTTCTTGGAGACAGTAAATCCTTGGGCATTGAGGAATATTTGCAGCCGCTTAACGTCATTATTGGTCATGCCAAATCTCAATGTCCGAGTGAATGACTGCTGGGAATTCAGCGTCGGGGTCTTTCCCGGAATAACATTCTGCGTTGGAATATTCTGCGTTGGAATCGTTATTCCATATTGCTTGGCAACCGCCTGTGCTTGGGTGTAAAAGCCCATAGCAAGGAGGTTGGAGACTTGACTGGAAGCGCTACCGCCACCACCAGAGCTAACGCTTGTTGTAACTGTAGGTGCAGAAGTTACCGGACACGCTGATGTAATCAAAGTTTGATCCGTCGATGTTCCTTGTCCGGCAAAGTTGGTAGCGAAGGCTTGATAGTGGTAAGTGGTGCCGCATGTTAGACCCGTCAATGGCTGCGAGAATGAGCCAGTGCCAAAAGTTCCGTTAGAGGAAGCTTGCTGACCATAGCTGGTGTCTGTACCCCAGTTAAAGCCTTCGACTGTAGATGAGGCGTTTCCATCGGCAGTCATGGTGCCGTTCAGAGTGGCGGCTGTTGTGGTGATACCTGAATGTGTAGACGTAGCAACTGTCGGCTTTGTGCAAACACCGGTCGTGATTGTCTGGTCAGAACCGTAGCCGGTGCCACCGGTATTCGTGGCATATGAAGCGATGTGGTAGAGAGTATTGCAAGTAAGACCTGTGATCGAGGCGGTGTATGCACCTGTACCGAACGAGCTATTTTCAGTAGTCGTCGCTCCATATGCGAGAGTTGTGCCATAGACAAATCCTCTGACGGTAGCGTTGACTCCCCCCGTTGCGGTGATATTTCCATTAGCTGTGAAGAAGATGCCTGATCCTGCTGTTGGAACAGAGGTGGTCATAGTCGGAACCGCAGGAAGAGTCAGGAATGAGAGGATTGAGCCGGTCGTAGTACCCGAAGCATTGACGGAATATGCACGGACATAGTAAGCGGTGTTAGATGTAAGGCTAGTCACATTACTTGCGAAGTTGCCTGTACCGCTTTGAGAACCAAGCGTGGTGGTTGCGGTCACGCTTGATAGATCGGCAACGATACCGTATACAAAACCGTGTTGGCTAGCATCTGAACCTCCAGTTGAAATGATCGAGCCGCTCAAAGTAGCTGTAGTTGAAGCGATATTGGTAGTCGAATTGGTAGAAACAGCCGCAACGGTCGAAGGTGTAACCGGGCTTGAGGCGGTTGAAGCACTTCCTGTGCCGACAATGTTGGTGGCGGTCACAGTGAATGTATATGGCGTGCCATTCACTAGGCCAGTCACGGTATGAGTAAGAGTGGTTTGGCCGGAATTGGTATCAGTACCTCCAGAAGGATTAGATGTGACCGTGTAGCCGGTGATCGAACTGCCACCAGTTACTCCTGGAGCACTGAATGTAACCGAGGCTTGTTGATTACCCGCTGTGGCAGTTACTCCCGTCGGAGCTCCAGGAAGACCGATGGGTGTAACTGCATTGGAAGCAGAGCTTGGAGTACTTGTGCCGACCGCGTTCACGGCGTACACAGCGAAGGTGTAGCTGGTACCATTAGTTAGTCCCGTGACAACGATTGGAGCACTAGATGAGAGTCCTGTGAAGTTACCGGGAGTTGATGAAGCGAGGTAATAGAGGATGGTGGAACCACCTGTAAATGTCGGAGAGGTGAAAGTAATTGTGGCTTGATTTGGCGTTGATGTTGCGGCAGAGACAGCAGTAGGTTGACCAGATACTGTGGCATTAGATGAATATGTGAGAGGTGAAGCGTCTGTCAATGTTCCGCTGTTTGAAGGTGTAAGAGTGATTGAACCTGCTACTGTTGGTGTAATAGTGAATGTTAAAGGGGTCGCGGAATTCGAGAAGTTCAATATCGTAGGAGAAAGACCAAAACCGCCAGTGGGTGTGAGAGTGACCGAACCTGTATATGGCCCATTTGGAGTCACGGTAAAGTTAGTGGAGGCACTGCCGACATTGCCGTTTGATGGTCCAGCAAAAGTGTAAGCAGAAGCAACACATGAACTGGTCGTAAAGATTTGATCCGGAGTGGATGTACCCGTTCCAGCGGAGTTTGCAGCAAAAGCGATGAAGTGATATGTGGTGTTACAGGTAAGACCGGCCAAGTTCTGGGAGAATACTCCAATCCCTTGAGTACTGGTCGTTGAAGCTACGGAACCATATGAAACACTCGTTCCGTAGTAGAATCCTCGATCTGTCGTAGAAGGACTGCCATCTGATGTTGTCGTGGCGTTCAATGTTACCGAAATCTGGGTCAAGGAGGTGATCGCAAGGCCCGAGCTAACAGTGGCGGTTGGTGGCGTAATAATAATTGTTGAAGTTCCTGGTGAGTTTTGCGTTGGATTCGGATTAAACGGATCATTATCATACGCAGAGACGGTGAAATCATATATCTGACCACTTGTCAATCCTGTGATATTTTTCGTTGTAACATTCCCAACATCAGTAGTGGTGGTTCCAATGCTTGTCCCGTAGCTGACTTTATAACCAGCCGTACTTAGTACGCTTGATCCTAGAG
>PMYF01000266.1 GCA_003171295.1 Acidobacteriota bacterium
CTCCGGCTGCTGCGGCAGCCAAAGGCGGCGCTTCGGATGCCACAAGGAGAGGCACAGCCAGGGTTCCGGCTTGTTTCAGGAAACTACGACGCGTCACAATATCCTCTTGCATGGCAAACAGCATACATCGCCGCCTTGGAGTTGCCATGCTAAATGGGTCAGTCACGGGCTGGCCGATCCTGAGTGTTCATCAGCAAATCCAACAATCAACCGAAAACCCTACGAAACCATGACCATCAACATCTCATTCAAACCCGACGGAACCGCACAATGCCTCTGGACCGAAGCCCTCCCGTTACATGAAATCGGGCGGCTTGAAATCACCAGGGCCACCAACATCGAATTCAACAACGCTACTCAATATTGGGAAGTTAAGGACAGGAAAGGCAAAGTACGGTTCTTCGCCAGGTCCAGATCCGCTTGCTTGGAGTGGGAGGAACAAAACCTGCAAGAAGATTAGAGGGCTCAGAGCGAAAGGAACACCATCAGTTCTCTGTTCTCCTTAGCTGCCGGTCATGGGTTGAATACCGTCATCGCTTGCCGATAGCAACAAGATGTTCACGTGTGCGAAAGAGGAGCATCCCGTCCGAGATTGCCGGAGAAGCCATGCACACCTCACCCATGCTGTTGGTGGCAGTGATCGAGAACTCTGGTCCCACTGGTAGCACGTAAACGTCTCCCAACTCACTCGTGAAGTAGAGGTGCTGCCCGTCCGATACGGGTGATGCGCTGAAGCCTTGTGAGCCACCCGCCAGGCGTTCGCTGAAATGGATTCTGCCACTGTGCGCGTCGAAGCATGTCAGTACTCCCGTCTCGTGACATGAGTAAAGCAAGTCAAAAACTACAATCGGTGTTTGCAAATAGCTCCCCTGACGCGGATGCACCCACGCAATCGCGGTGTTGGTTTCACTGATATCAGTGGGCGTGATGTCGCCGGTGGCACTTAAGCGAATGGCGCGCATTGGGCGGTAATTGCCGTGGGCGCTAGTGAAGAAGGCCAGACCATGAGCAACAATGGGCGTGGGAATGGGATTATCTCCGCCGCCACTCAACCACCAGCGTTCCTTGCCAGTAGCCAAATCGTAGGCGCCGATGTGACGAAACCCATTAACGAGGATTTGGCGCCGCCCTTCACCGGTCTCAAGGACCGGTGTCGACCAAGTGCCCACCTCCTTCCGAGGCGTGCGCCACACCTCGCCACCGTCCTCGGCACGGAAGGCGGCAATGAACTGCTCGCTCACCACGTCGCATTGCACGACGATCAATCCATCGTGAAGGATTGGAGAACTGGCGAACCCCCACTGCAAAGGTGGCGGGCTGTAAAGCTTCCCAGCATCCATCGGGCCAAGATCCTTGTGCCAGCGTAGCCTGCCGGAAACGTCGAAGCAGAATAGTCCTTCCGAGCCGAAGATCGCCACGATGTTCGTCCCGTCGGTAGTGGGAGTCGAATTGCATTGGCTGGCTTTGGTGTGGCGCTGGAGTTTCGGGACGCCTTCATGGGCCAGTTGATCCCAGACAATCTTTCCGGTAGCCCGGTCGAGGGCGATCAACCGCCACTGATGGGGTTCCTTCTCGTCAGCGGAGTCCCCGGCACCGTAAAGACCGACTTTGAGTTCAGCTTTCCCGGGCTTGACGGCGGTTGCGATATAAATGCGGTCGCCCCAGACAATGGGACTCGCATGGGCCATGCCTGAGAGCGCAGTTTTCCAACGGATGTTCTCGCCGGACTCGATGTTCCACGAGACCGGCAGGGCTCGGCTTTCATCCACGCCACAAGAGCCCAAACCACGAAATTGCGGCCACTGAGCCGCAAATAGGGGAATTGCGATCGCAGGCCACGCCGCTGTCAATAAAAGGCGAGTCACTTTAATCATGTTGATATTTCGCATCAGACCACACCCGAGTCAAAATGACTCGAGCTTCGTGAGTCCTGCGAAACGGCAGCCGCTTGGGTTCTGCTGAAGACACCCTGCGCCATCCCAATATCCCCCGCCCAAACGCAGCCTGGACATATTCCGGGCTGCCATCACCAAAGCCCAAAACCTCAAGCCCTGAGCTTAAATCAAAGCCAGGAACCTGATTCTGCGTCTGCCGGGCACTAAAGCTTCTTCAGAAGGGCGTCCACCTCCGGGGCCTCGAAGGCGCGCAGGGTCTGGATCTTGACGTTGCCCGCCGTGGCCAAGCTTAACGAGCAAGCGGCCATCGCTTCGTCATTCGGGGCCTCGGCCAGAACGATCAGATCATACTGGCCGAGAGTCCACAGCATTTCAGAGACTTTGACGCCGAACTTGCCCGCGATCTCCCCTCTGAACGCTGCCGCGCGTTTGGTGGTGTCCTTGACGCTGCGGATTCCCTGATCGGTGAATTGTAGTAAAAGCACGTATTTCGCCATATCTGGTCCTTTCTTTGGTTAGCGTACCTTGCCACACCAAACCACCGGTTGCAACTAGGGCCACCCGGCACGAGAGGAGATCCAGCGATGTGACGCCTGCCAGGAATTCGCCGATGACCAAGCCGCGCTGGAAGCCGTGGAAACGTGCCACAAAACCCTTGAAGGCCGCTCAATCGCATGTTTTGATGGAAGAACTTTCAATGAAAACCAACCGACGGCAATTCGTTAAGGCCAATCTTCTC
>PMYF01000845.1 GCA_003171295.1 Acidobacteriota bacterium
TGGGCACGTAAATATGTTGGGATATCGGATATGGGCTCCATAACTCTGAAGGTGCCTCCTGTGAGGTTTGGGTGAGGTGCGGCGTGGCCTAAAGGCCGCATTGCGCGACCTGCGTTACCCTGCCGAATCCCCTTGGGCGATAGCCCTAGAAATTCACGTGGTCCAATCCCGCCCTCCTGGATAGCCTTGCCTTTCTGTTCGAATCGCCCCATAATCCGGCGTCTTGCATACGTGAGATATACCCGGATGCGATGAGGAGGATGTGTATGTCACGACGTGGGGCGGAATGCCCGACTTTCGGAAGGACTTCGCGGCGCAGGTTCCTAAAAGGCGCTGTGGCTTTGGGCGTGGCTGCGCGGGGTTTGGCTCAGGTGCCGCAGAGCCATGCAGATTCAGCCCATCACCCAATTTTCGCCTATGTCGGGACCTACAGTTTACCGCAAGGCCCGGACGCCTCCGTTGGTCGCGGGGAAGGCATCTACCTGTTCGAAATGAATCCTGCCACGGGAGCTCTCGCCCAACGCGAGCTATTTCGGAGAGATACCAACCCGTCGTGTCTGACTATCGACTCCTCGTGTAAACACCTGTATTCCGTGAATTGGATCTCGAACTTCCAGGGCACAAATTCCGGCTCGGTGAGTGCCTACACGATTGGTCGCGCAAGCGGGCATCTGACCTTGCTCAACACTGTTAGCTCCGAAGGGGCTAACGCCACCCATTTGAGTATTCACCCTTCCGGCAGGTTCTTGCTGGTGGCTAACTACTTCGGAGGGACGGTGGCCGTGCTTCCCATTCGCGCGAACGGCGAGTTGGGACCAGCCACGGACGTCGTACACGACCAGGGCACCGTGGGCCGGGAACACGCCATGAGCGCGCCCCCCGGAAGCTTTGCCATCAGCGGGCACGACAAGCCTCACGCCCACATGATCCAGTCCGATCCGGCAGGCCGCTTCATATTGGCAGCCGATCTGGCGCTCGACCGGATCTTCGTTTGGAAGTTCGACGCCGAGAGAGGGAAACTCGTCCCCAACGATCCAGCATCGGTCGCGTTGCCCTCGGGAGACGGGCCACGGCACTTCGCGTTTCATCCCAAGGGCCACTGGTTCTATTCGCTTCAAGAAGAGGGTTCCACAGTGGCCGCTTTCGACTATGACTCGACAAACGGCAGGCTGACCGCGAAACAGACTCTTTCCAGTTTGCCCATAGGCTTCGCCGGCACGAATTTCCCTTCAGAAGTCATGATCTCTTCCGACGGCAAATTCCTTTACGCTGCCAACCGCGTGCACGACAGCATCGCGTGGTTCTCCATCAGCGCGACAGGAACGCTTGCATATGGCGGTGAAGAATGGACTCGCGGCGACCATCCGCGCACGTTTAACTTCGATCCAACGGGGAATTTCTTCTACGTGTGCAACCAGCTGGCCGACGCCATCACTACGTTTCGCGTCGACCGAGGGACGGGTGCGCTTACGTTTACGGGCCAATATACTCCGGTGGGCAGCCCGGCATCTATCATTTTCCTGGCCTAGCGCTTAGGCGAAACTTGACCAAGGCGGAAGTCTCCTCCCTTATCTCCTGGCGGCTCGCCTCCTCCAGGTCGTTCTCATTGATTCGGAAGAAACTGTGGGCCAGTCTCCAGCGGACCGGCCCGTTGCCGTCAGGAACCTCAATCCGCTTCTGCCGTAAGGCGCTTCGAATCCATTTCAGGAACAACTTCTTGGTGCCGCTGACCTGCACCGGAGAGCATCCCAGACCGATAAGCGGCTTCATCGCTCCACGGCGGTTGAGTTCTTCGTTGAACCAGCCCGCCCACTCCGGCACGACCGGCAACCCAAACCGTTGGGCAATCCGATAAAGCACAAACGTCGGATCGTTATCACACAGGATGGTCCGCCTGCCTCCCGCATCAGCCCCTGGACGTGTCCTGGCCAGTTCCGCCGAGATGCCGACAAGATGACGTATGGGTTTGCGACCAGCGATAGTGATAGTCCCGCGGAAGCATTGGGCGTCTTCACCCAGGCTGGCGGTGAGTGGCTCGATTCCCGGAGCTTCCACGGTCAAGAGGTTCTGCTCAACCACGGCTGCCCAGATTGCCCCGATGTCGGAGTCCCCACCCAAGACAGAGATGAGGTGGGCCTTACCGTTCCGGCCGTCTTCCGCCTCACCGATAAATCGGTCAAGCCGCACCCGGATTCGCGTGGTCGTGTCCTTCATCCGCTTCGTGTATTCCAGAACCCCGAAGCGCTCGTGGGCATTCTTCATGGTGGATCTCCTGTAGGGATTCGTGGGAATTGGCAGAGAGGATATTTGCAGTGGGAGTGGCGGGATTATTTCAGGATGGTCACTTGCCCCGTGGAATAAACCAGCGTGAGCTCATTCGAGAATCGTTCCTTCTCTCTGACTGTGATGATGCCATCCTCTTCTTCCTCTGTTTTGTCGATTACCTTTATTGCCTGCCAAAAAGCAATATGTCGCTGGTCATTACTTCGGAAGATGCCGTTGAGGAGTCCTGAACAGGCCAGGAGTCCGACGTGCCCAGGATGTAAATGTGTGAGGGGCCGACCAATGGCAGACACGGGCTCAGCAAATAGAATGCGCCCCGACTGTCGATAGGCCGCTGACTGCGGCAACAGGTTCTCTATTTCGTCCAGAGGCAGCCCACGGTAAACCAGTTGAGCCGGTCCGCTTACCGGCACGTCGTACCGCGCTTCGGGCTCATGTGGCAGGACCGGGATTTGGGAGGGATTCCTTGCGAGGCTGGCGTAGTAAAGCCGCGCACGGGTGATGTCGCTGTCGGTGAGGCGCTCTTTCTCGCGTCTGGTTCGCCGCACTCCGATGACAACCACCTGCTTATAGCGCACACATTCGGGTGATTCCAGCCGATAAACCCGTACGTCACGGAAATGCGTAGAGAGAATCTGACTGCATTCGGCTAGCCGGTCGCCGGGGATAACGAATATCAGTACGCCACCGGGTTTCAGCCAGCGATATGTGTGGCTCAGGAACATCTGCTCCGTGCGACGACTGTCAGCCGGCCCCAGTGTCCAATCGTAAGGTGGATTCAAATACAGGAGACCAAAACACTCCACCGGGCACTGGACCTCCAGCGTATTTCCCTGGACGATGTTGGGAATCATCTGCCGTGCTTGTTCGGCGCGGTAGGCATCAAGCTCGATCCCGTAGCGAAGCAGCTGGGCTCCACGTGCAATAGCCTCGAACGCCACGCCGTCGCCGACGCAGGGATCAAGTGCCGACGAGGGCTGTTCTGGGAACAGTAGAAACCTGCGAAGCCGCTGAGCCTCTGACAATGGCAACGGGTAGAAGCCGAGTCTACTCTTGCCCTGGAATCGCAAGGTAGGTTCCTTTCTCAGAAAAATGTATACACTACGATTAGCAGTCCGGCATGCAATCTATCTCGCGGTGAAGCCTCATAGCGTCAATAGGTTTTCCGGCGCTGTATTCCAACTCCGCACGCTCGGCAGCCTTGCGGGCGGGTTCCGAGCTGCTTTCCGGCCAAGGTGAGCAATCTTGAGCAGACACGACCCCGCCGAGAATGTCTTAATTGCTGTATGGAGACTTCAAAGTGAAAACCCTGGGTTTAGTGTTGGCCTTTCACCCAAAATGAAACCCCGACAATGGCATGTAAGGAGGAGGGGAAAGGTATCCGCGAAGCGTCATGTTTGCAAGCGATTTTAGACGCGGGTTGGATAAAGCCATCCCGCATGAAATCCAGGCACTGGAAGACAATGAGATCCTCCTCACGATCGAGAGGGAAATCAAATGAGCGAGGCAACGGCGGTTGAAATGCTAGAGGCGGAACATCGAGTTATCCAAAAGATGGTGGCCGGCATGTCGGTCCTGGCAGACCAGCTTGAGGGTGGAGAACCAGTGGATGTCTCGCTTCTGGAGAGTATCGTGGTGTTCCTGCGCACGTTTGCGGATCGCCTCCACCATGGGAAGGAAGAGAGTTTCCTGTTCCCGGCCCTGATACGCCGTGGAGTCCCGTCGCAAGGCTGTCCGATAGGCGGCTTGACCATGGAGCATCAAAAAGGGCGGGTGATGGTGGGAGAGTTGGCCGATGCCATCCGCGGTTACGCCGCGGGAGAACCGCCCGCGCGAGAGAACCTCGTGAAAAGCCTGCGGGTGCTGGTAGCCTTCTATCCTAATCATATTTGGAAAGAGGATTACCTGCTATTCCCGCTGGCCGGCAAGGTTCTCACTCCGGAAGACCAACAAGACCTGATGGACAAGTTTGAGACGGTCGAGCGCGAGCTTGGACTCGATGTGCACGAGGGATTCGATAAGGTGGCAGCGGATCTCGAACGGAAGGTATCCGGAATCGTTTCATCCCCCAAGGAGGAGTGAAAGACCCCTTCACGTTGGGGCTGAAAAGTCTGGCGGAGGATCCGGTCCGGTAAGTGAGGTCAGTGCATGAGTCTCGTGAAGCTTAACGGGGAAAGCCTACGCCACAACTGAGGAGCATAAATGAATGATGACCCTTGGAGGCCAAGAAAGGTTGTGATTGTTGGCGCCGGCGCAGTGGGTTCCACTTTTGCCTACGCGCTGGCCCAGAGTGGTCTGGCCGATGAAATCACCTTGCGCGATGCCAATCATGAACTGGCCATGGGGCAGGTCCTCGATCTGGCTCATGGCCAGGCCTTCTTCCCGTCCGTCCAGATCCGTGAAGCTCAGGTGGCGGATTATGCCGATGCGCGCATGATTGTGATTACTGCCGGGGCCAAACAGCGGCCCTGCGAGTCCCGTCTGGATCTACTGCAACGAAACGTCAAAATCATCCACGATATCGTCGATGAAATCGTGCTCCAGAAGTCACCGGCCGTCGTTTTGATTGTGAGCAATCCGGTGGACATCCTGACGTATATCGCCCACAAACGGTCCGGCTGGCCGCGCGGACGCATCATCGGGTCCGGCACCGTGCTGGATAGCGCGCGCTTCCGTCATTTATTGAGCCAGCACTGCGGAGTGGATGTGCATAATGTCCATGCCTACATCCTAGGTGAACATGGGGACAGTGAATTTGCCGCCTGGTCCATGACGAACATGGCCGGTATGCCCATCGAACAGTTTTGCCGCCTGTGTTTGAAGTGTGACGACTGGCAGGCAGCCCGCCGCAAAGTCGCAGACGAAGTGAAGCATTCCGCCTATCACATCATTGATTACAAAGGAGCTACTTGGTTCGCCGTCGGCCTGGCCCTCACACAAATCGCTGCGGCCATCTTGCGCAACCAACATGGAGTGTTCACTGTTTCATCGGTGTTGGAAGGGGAATTCGGCCTTAACGGTGTGAGTTTGGGGGTTCCTTGCATCCTCTCTCGGAATGGGGTTGAGCGGGTTTTGCAGATTACTTTGCCACCCGACGAGCAGAGCGCCCTCGTGAAATCCGCTGCCATCCTGCGGGAAGCTATCGAACAACTTGAATTGGCGGTCACATCATAAACTGAAACAGAAAGGCAGAAACGCTATGCAACCGGAAACTGCGTCTAAACTCAAAGGATTCTCCGCCGCCAAAGTAGCGAAGGCCGCCGAGTTGGTGAACTACCAGGACGGCGCGGTCGTCAGCCGCGAGATCGTCAAGAAGCCTACCGGCAGCGTGACAATCTTCGCTTTCGACGAAGGCCAGGGTTTGAGCGAGCACACGGCACCATTCGACGCACTGGTGCAAATGGTGGAAGGCGATGCCGAAATTATGATTTCTGGGCAGCCGCACCAGTTGCAGGGCGGCGAGATCATTCTCATGCCCGCCGGTCAGCCGCATGCGCTCAAGGCGCTCAAGCGGTTCAAGATGATTCTCACCATGATTCGATCCTGAACCTGAAACCACAAATTACAAACCAATCATAAGAGGTATGAGATATGAAGCCTGTTACCTTGGCGATTGTGACTGGGTTACGGCGATCTCGGAGGTAAGGGCAGCGCGTGTTGAGTATGTGTCGAGTTAACGCGCGGCGCTTGTCGCTCCAGAGCCCCAGCCGCGCTGCGGCTCAGAAATAGTTGAGAAGGTGAACAAC
>PMYF01000004.1:0-250 GCA_003171295.1 Acidobacteriota bacterium
CGGCGGCATGGCGCTGACCAAGGAAGTTCTGATCGACGGCACCTCGGCGGTTTCGCAGTTGGGCGGCTATATCAGCGAGTCGCAGCCCCCGATGGAAGCCGTGCAGGAGTTCGAGGCGGACACCTCCGGCATCAGCGCCGACGCGGGCCGCTCGGGCGGCGGCGTCTTCAAATATGAGTTGAAGTCCGGCGCCAACAAGTATCACGGAAGCGTCTTCGGCTTCATGCACTCGGCTAACCTGGATGCCGAT
>PMYF01000004.1:300-4224 GCA_003171295.1 Acidobacteriota bacterium
AAGGACAAGCTGTTTTACTTCGGCTCCTTCGAGCGCTACATGCAGTCGGAGTGGAATCTGGGGCCTCTTGGACGCACCGTTCCCACCAACGCCATGATGGGCCTGGACTCGAGCGGCAGCGTGCTGACGTATGCCGACATGAGCGCTATGCTGACGACCGGCAACGTGGTTGGCACGGCGCAACCCGTGACTAACGCCGGCGTGTGCGACACGAGCGTCTCCGCAGTGAATGTCTATCAGGGTTCAATTTATATGCCAGGAACGGGCTGCGTCTTTGCCAACAACCAGATTCCCACCAGCCTAATCAGCACGACAACGGCTAAGATTCTACAGCTTTACCACAAGTACTATGCGCCCGCCTCGACGAACACCCTCAACGAAGCAGGCCCGGCCTACCAGCCCGATCCCTGGTTCCACAACACGCAGAGCAGCATCAAGATGGATTACAACCCGAGCGCGAAGCAGCATATCGCCGGGTCGTTTTACTGGGATGACTATCCGCGCATCAACGCCGATCAGGGCGGGGCGTGGTCGCCGACGGCCAAATATGGCGGTCCGATGGCCAACTCCTACTGGCATAACACCACAGCTCCCAGCGTGCGCCTGAGCGATGCGATCACTATCACGCCGAACCTGTTGAATACGGTCTACGCCACCTTCAACCGCTTCCGCAATCCCAGCATGGCGACCTCCCAGACGGGCAAATGGGACAGCGACCTGGGTCTGGCCAGCGGTGTAACGGACGCCGCGGGCAACTTCCCGCTGATCTACTTTGAAACCGGCGAGTACACCAATGGCGCCAACTACCAGAACGGCTGGAACTTTTCAAATGTGGGCAGCCAGTATAACGATTTCTATGCCGGCAACACCTTCATCTACAGCGATCAACTGGTCTGGAGCCATAAACGCCACAACGTGAAGGCGGGCGTAGAGTTCCGCGCCATGCAGTTCAACTATCACACCGATAACGGCACCTTCATGGGCGGCTATCCGATTATTTTCGATCCATCTACGACAGCCGGCATCGGATGGCAGACGACCGGCAACGCCTTCGGCAGCTTCCTGCTGGGCAACGTCTACAATGCCGAGAGCAACAACCCGGACAACGAATACGGACGCCGCAAGGCTCTCTCGTTCTATGCCAGCGACGATATCAAGGTGAATCCGCGGCTGACGGTGAACGTGAGCCTGCGCTGGGATTACAACAATCCCTACAAGGAGAAGTACGGCCACTGGTCCAGCTTCGAACTGGACGACAAGAACCCGATCTCCGGCTTGATGGGCACGTATGAGTATCTGAAGAACGGCAGCCAGTCTTTCGAGCGCCGCCAGGACTACTACAACTACTCTCCGCACATCGGCGCCTCCTACAAGCTGACGGAAAAGACGGTGGCGCGCGGCAACGGCGGCATATTCTTTACGCCGCTGAACATGAACACCTGGGGCGGCGTTCCTTACCAGCAGGCCGGCGACGTGGGCTTCCACAACATTACCCAGGAAGGCAACTTCAATTGGGATCAAGGCTACAGCCCGACGCTGGTAACTCCCGCCACTCCTGGAGCGCAGAGTCCGAGTTACATCACCTCCGACGTGATCAGCATCGATCCGCGTTCGCTGACACCGGGCAATACATGGCAATACAACGTGGGAGTGCAGCGCGAGCTGGACAAGGTGACCAAGCTGGACGTGAACTGGATTCAAAGCCGGAGCACGCATCTGCATAGCGGATTCTTCCAGCACGATCAGCCGAAGATCTCCGACTGGCAGAACTATGTCGCCACGGGAAACACTCCGCAAAGCATGAGCGTAATCTGCGCTACATGGGGTTCATGCGGAGATCAGTACCCGTTGGTCGCACTTGTTCCCTACCCGCAGGTCTTTGCCGGCTATACCGGACCGCTGCTCTCGGTGGGATCGCCGTTGGGCAACGCCGACTACAAGAGCCTGCAATTCAGCGTGACGCGCCGCGCGGCAAAGGGACTCTCCCTGCAAGCCAGCTATAACTGGTCGCGCGCCCACGGCGACATCGACTCGGATTTCCAGGAGCCATGGTGGACCGGTCCGCTGCAAAATACTTATGATCTGAAGGGCGAAGCCAAGGATATCGCCGACTTCGACATCACGCATATCGTCAAGGGATATGTGATCTATGACCTTCCCTTCGGCCGGGGCAAGATGTTGATG
The DNA here is from genome assembly GCA_003171295.1 of Acidobacteriota bacterium. Lineage (GTDB taxonomy): Bacteria > Acidobacteriota > Terriglobia > UBA7540 > UBA7540 > Bog-366. Next base: position 2,485 of record PMYF01000004.1, read on the forward strand.
TCCGACGTCAGCACGCTGATGGATGAGCTGATCGGCGGCTGGACTCTGGACGGCGGCTTCAACTATCTCAGCGGCACACCGATCTCGGTGCATTCCACCAACAACTATCCGGGCTTCAACTCGATCTACGTCGATCTGGTTCCCGGCTGCAAGTTAACCAATGGCAGTCCGAAGCTCGGCCAGGTCTGGCTGAACAAGAGCTGCTTTGCGGATCCTGCCGCAAATCAACTAGGCACGGCGGGGAACTATCAGGAGCAGGTGCGCAATCCTGGCCTGGCGACCGAAAACCTCGCTCTCCATAAGAGCCTGACCGTTGGAGAAGACAAGCGGTACAACCTGACGTTGCGCATCGAGTTCTTTAACGTCTTCAACCGCGACTCGCTGGCCGGCCCCGACACGAACAAGGCCGACGCGACCTTCGGCGAGATTCTCAACTACGGCGGCATTGGCGGGCGCGTAGGCCAGTTTGGCGCGCGCTTCACCTTCTAACTCAACCCACGAACATCTCCGGGCAGCTTACTCAGGCTGCCCGGAGAATTGAATCACATCCCGCCTCCAGTCCTGCTCCCTGTGCATCCAGGCGGGGAACGGTAGGGATGTATCAAGCCGAAGGAGCTATTGTATGGCAGATTCGATGAAGTCTGGTTTCCGGTATGCGTTATATGCCAGCATAGTTCTCTTCGCCGGCTGCGGAGGCGGTGGAGGCGCAACCAACTCTGGCGGAGGAACAACGCAAGCATCGGCGCCTACGATCTCCACGACTGCCGCGCAGAATGGCGCCGTGGTGGTGACTCTGGCGACAACAACCTCAGGGGCAACTATCTACTACACCATGGACGGCACCACTCCGACTACCTCATCGCATGTCTACGAGGCGCCGTTTCTGGTGGCGTCTAATCTGACCGTCAACGCAATCGCCGTGGCCACGGGAGACACCAACAGCAACGTCACCACGCAGACATTCACGCCGAACATCGCCTCCGGAACGCTGGTGTGGAGCGACGAGTTTGCGAACTCGACGGGCGCCAACGCTCAGCCCAATAAGCTGGTGTGGACCTATGACACAGGCGCCGGCGGCTGGGGAAACAGCGAACTGGAGAACTATTGCGCCTGGGGTTCGACCGCGTCTCCGTGCAGCACCGCAACTCCGAATGCCTTTGTGGATACCAACGGCTACTTGAACATCGTGGCTGAACAGCCCTCAAGTGGCGTGTACACTTCGGCGCGGCTAAAAACGGAGGGGCTGTTCAGCTTCCAATACGGCCGCATTGAAGTGCGTGCCCAGGTTCCTGAGGCGCAAGGCTTCTGGCCGGCATTCTGGCTGATGGGCAACAACATTGATACCGTCGACTGGCCGGCCTGCGGTGAGATGGATGTTCTGGAGCGGGTCAACGCGGCGACTACGCCCGACTGGAACGAGGGATCGATCCACGGAACCGGCTTTACCGGCAGCAATCTGGGCACACAATACGATTTTCCCAGCGGACAGACGGCGACCGGATGGCACACCTATGGCATGATCTGGAGCAAGGGCAGCGTGGCCTATTACATCGACGACCCTGCCAACCCCTACGTCACCTATACGCCTTCGAGTATCAGCGGCTTCAGCGGCGCGGTTTGGCCTTTCGATGCCGGCCCGAGCTTTATCATCCTCAACCTGGCTGTGGGCGGAAGCTGGCCCGGAAGTCCAAACGCAAGCACGCCATTTCCTTCCACAATGCTGGTGGACTATGTGCGGGT